>JAYUSC010000643.1:0-2743 GCA_043755885.1 Pseudanabaena sp.
GCGTACCGCAGGGCTTGCGGGAAGGTAAAACCTAAAGTCTGTGGAGCGAACATAAGACCGAAAAACGCTTCGGGCGTGGAGGCAGTTGCTATGAAGCAGAAACCTAAGTCGTGAGTCTTGGGAATCTCAGTCGCTTCAGCGCTGAGAGGATGTCAATCTAGTTCATATTTTTGAAAGTCCGCCTAGGGCGGACTTTCAAAAAATTGGTTTGGTTTTTCTAATTAAACATGGCGCTTTCAAGTTGCTGCAACGCAATTTCTAGATCGTCATTAATAATTGTGATATCAAACTCATTCGCCGCAGCCACTTCCAGCTCGGCATGGTGTAAGCGCTTAATAATTTGGGCTTCACTATCGGTACTGCGATCGCGCAACCGACTTTCTAAAACTGCCATCGAAGGTGGGGCAATAAAAATTCGCTGAGCGCTGGGAAAAGACTGCGCCACTTGCCGCGCCCCTTCCAGTTCGATTTCTAACAGGACGATCTGTCCGATTGCGATCGCTTGATCGATGGCTTGGCGCGGCGTGCCATAAAGATTTCCTGCATATTCAGCCCATTCTAAGAATTCATCTGCATCGCGCTTTTGCTCAAACTCAGCCCGATCCCAAAAGAAATATTCGCGACCATGTTCTTCACCTGCGCGGGGCGATCGCGTTGTTGCCGAGATCGAAAATAAAATGCGATCGGGATAGCGATCGATTAATTTTCGCAACAGAGTGCCTTTGCCGACACCACTTGGTCCCGTGACAACGATTAATTTGCCTTCGCTTAATTTATCTTCGCTCAACGTTTTGTAATTCCTATAGCGATAGAAAGGAACCAATTTTTTGTGGCGAGGCAAAACCTCGCCACAAAAAATTGGTTCCTTATTTTACAGCGATTTCCTAATCTGTAATGCCTTCTTTACTGATCACAAAACGATTAGCGACAGTTTCAGGCTGGATTGCAGATAGAACTACATGGCTAGAGTCCGTGACAATTACGGCTCTTGTGCGTCGCCCATAGGTGGCATCAACTAACTTGCCGTGTTCACGCGCATCACTAATGATTCGCTTAATCGGAGCAGATTCGGGACTAACGATCGCTACAACTCGGTTTGCTGAAACAATATTACCAAAGCCGATATTGATGAGCTTAATATCCATAATTTTATCGATCTAAAATCGATTTAGAGTTGATGTAGCTGCATTTTTGTAGGTATTATCACATTATCCAACAAAAATCGACTAGATCCAACATATTTTGTCACGTATAGCAAAATCTAGCTTGATTAAGCAGATATACTCACCCAAAAACCCCAAAATGTACCGCCCGCTATGCGGACGGTACATTTTGGGGTTTTACTACTTAAAGATGTAAATGCTGAATTACAGTGTTGACATCTTTGTCACCACGACCAGAGCAATTAATGATAATGCGCTGATCGGCGGTTAGTTGTGGACAGAGCGTTTCGAGATATGCGATCGCATGAGATGTTTCTAAAGCTGGAATAATCCCTTCCAAACGTGAAATGCGTTGAAATGCATCGAGAGCTTCTTGATCGGTGACGCTGTAATATTCGGCACGACCTAAATCCTTGAGATAGCTATGCTCTGGACCGACACCAGGGTAATCCAAACCAGCACTGATCGAATGCGCTTCTTGGACTTGTCCTTCGGAATCTTGCAATAGATAGCTCATGGCACCATGCAGCACGCCAACGCGCCCCAGCGTTAAAGTGGCGGCATGGAACTCAGTATTTGTCCCTTTACCTGCGGCTTCCACACCGATCAGTCTGACGGTCGGCTCATCGACAAACTCATGAAATAATCCCATCGCATTGGAGCCACCACCAACACAAGCTAGCAAAATATCTGGTAAACCACCCCATTTTTCTTGGCATTGGCGACGACTCTCCTTACCAATTACGGCATGAAAATCACGCACAATCATCGGGTAAGGATGCGGACCAGCGACGGAGCCGAGAATATAGTGGGTATCGACGACATTAGTTACCCAGTCACGAATCGCCTCAGAGGTGGCATCTTTGAGCGTGCCAGTCCCAGACTCTACGGGACGCACTTCCGCACCCATGAGCTTCATCCGAAACACATTCAGCGATTGGCGCTCCATGTCCTGTACGCCCATGTAAATCACACAATCTAGCCCAAAGCGAGCGCAAACTGTTGCTGTTGCTACGCCATGCTGTCCTGCACCTGTTTCGGCAATGACACGCTTTTTGCCCATACGGATCGCGAGGAGTACTTGAGCTAGGGCATTATTAATCTTGTGTGCGCCCGTGTGGTTGAGGTCTTCACGTTTCAGATAAATCTGGGCAGTCCCATAGTGCTGCGTCAATCTCTCCGCAAAATATAAGGGGCTAGGTCTACCCACATAGTCCCGCAAATAGCCGTTTAGCTCGTTATTAAAATCTGGATCATTTTGGTAATGATAAAAAGCTTTTTCCAGTTCAGCAAGGGCGCTCATAAGGGTTTCGGGGACATATTTGCCCCCAAAAATGCCAAACCGTCCCAATGAGTCGGGACGATTGACTAGCGTGGGTTGTGTAGTTGTTTTGGGTGCGATCGGCGTTGTGGTCATTGCGGTGGGTCTTGACTGATGAGTTAGCTACTATTAAAACTTGCATGGCGTGCTTGTGGCACTGTATTTAGAATAACAAATTTTGAAAGTGCCACGAAGCGGCACTTTCAAAATTTCACTGGGTTTTAGGTCAGCGCAAAGCGCTGTAACATCATATAAAAAC
>JAYUSC010000644.1:0-6401 GCA_043755885.1 Pseudanabaena sp.
ACTGTAAGCTAGTACCACCATCGGTTAAAGCCTTGTAATTTCGGGCGAGCATATCAAGGATAGACGCGGCGGCGGTACGAGCGTCATTAGTACCTTGCAATCCAAGGCGGCTTAGAGCGTCGTTAACTTCTGATTCATTGCGTGAAAAAACTTGGTCAAAGCTAGGGTTAGACATTAGAGATTTTCCGTTTGATAGTGATTTGGATTGTAATTGAAAAAGCTGAGATTAGATAAGAACTTGATCGATTTTACGAACAATCGTATAAGCCGAACCAGTTTTACCATCAAAGCTGTGGTTAACATTGATCGTGGTATTAGCTTGTGCGCCGCCCTTCTTCTTGTCGTAAACTTTGAATTTATCAAATTGCGCCAAGGTAAGTACAGGAATCATCACGAACCGTTTTGGCTGTGAACCATAACAAGCGGCATCAGTTCCAGCCGCTATTTTAAGTTCGCCAACGATATAGCGCGGATGAATCCCGTATTCTCTTTCATTTTTTCCAAGAGACACATGAAATGGAATTGGCTCGTAAGTCAATTTTGTTTCATTGATTTTGGTGGTTGCTGCACCAACGTTGTAGACATCCATTTCGATGAAGCATTTAATTGCAACGGCACGACTACCGTCGGGTTGCACTACATCGACTTCGTACATTGCCTCTTTGAGGCGGACTGCTCTTGCCATTTTTTTTAATTATCCTTAAACGCTTCTTTCAGCAGAAATTGACGAAACAACCCAAACACGACCATTAACGGTAACAGTCGAACCCCGTGCTGGTAATTCATGATCGGGAGTCAAGATTGGGACATACTTGACTGCTGCGTTAGGGTTAATCAAACAACCCTCGGTAGTTTCAGCGCCCTTGAGCTTCAAGATGCATGTTCGTGGTTTAAAGCCAAATTCTCTAGATGTTTTTGACGCTTTAAACGTGATGCTCTCAGTTGTGTTTGCGCTAGGCTCTTTCCCGCGAATTACGTTTAATGCGGGTGAGTCATCGCAAACACAATAGAAAACATTGAGTTTATTGGTTTGATATCTGTATTTTGCGGTTCCGCTTGCCATTTGAAATCCTTATGGTGAGTCGTTTTGGTAGCTGTCGATTAAATTGGCACGATACTTCTCTACTTCACCAACTCGCTTCCCAACTTTAAAAGCTTGGAGGCTTTTGTCTTGAAAATCTGTGAGATTTACAGTGCGGACAGTTCCTAGCCACAATGCTGCTGATGTTGACTGACAGTAAAGAGTACGATTGATTGGGCGGGTGGGATGTCGGCAATTTACAAATCTTGGTTCTATATTTCTGGGTAGAAAGTCTAGAGCTAAATCAGCCTGAGTTAGTAAGACAAAGCCTGTACCAGTTACCAAAGCGTTTGATTTGTCGATTCTGATTAACCACGGCTTGCCCTGATCATCGAAGTATTTAAAGTCAGCAACAGATCCAGCCATTTGTGTAAGTTGTCCTCGCGGTAAGAGTCACGAAGCGAGAGATCGTACCGTCCTTGTCAAGTTCTCTAGAAGATATTCGATCGGCTAATAGAATCGCAAGCTGTAACTTTTAGGAAAAAGACGGAACTCTATGTTTTAGCTGTATGCTATTATTCACAAGCTTTTAAGCTGTTATCAGTTAAACAAATATTTGTTCTATTGGAACTTAGACCAGTGAACAGGGATAAAGAGGGAAGTGTTTGATGTCCAAGAATAACCGCCATGGTCAAGCTGAAATTTTATCTGCGTTGGATTGCGATCGCATTCGTAAGTCAATTATTTCTAGTCATCATTTATTGCTGTGGGATATTGCTCGATACACGGGGGAGCGGTGGGGAGCAATTGTCCAGCTAAAGGTGGGTGATGTTTTCCAAGATGCGATCTCATCTGTGCCGAACTCTGAAATTACTTTTCGTAAGTCTACTCGCAAGGCTTCGCCGTCGGGCAAGCAGGAAACTCGCCAATGTCCTGTACATCCTGAACTTGCCCGTTTACTGAAAGCCTATAAGCCTAATAGTTCGGGCTTTTTATTCTCGTCTGGCTTTGGTGGTACAAATCATATTTCGTTTTCGGCTTGTGATAAGTGGCTTCGTGCTGCGGTCGTTCGGGCGGGGCTGGGTCATCGGGGAATTAGCTCGCATAGCACGCGTCGAAGTTTCATCACGGTGCTTTATTACGATCGCGGGGTGGATATCAAAACTCTTCAGGCAATTACTGGTCACTCTGATTTGAAGAGTTTGCAGCGCTATATAGAAGTGTCGGATGATCGCAAAATTGCTGCGATCGCTTTACTTTGATTTGGGGGCTTTGCCCAGTGCTGTGCAAATTTCCTTGGCGCTTGCGCCGCTAGTCCACATCGCGCCGATCGCCTCGGTCTGTTTCTTGTTGATATGGTGGTGTCGCAGTTTTCCAGAAATGTCCTGATACACATAACGTTTGTACCAATAACATCTCTTATTTTTGCCTATCACAAAGTAATGTTCGACATAGCCATGGGTTTTCCTCGAACTAGAAATTTCTGGAAAACTACCGACATCATTAGGGTTTTCCAGAAATTTGACATCGATGTCTTTTGCAGTTTTGCGATCGCATATTTTTATTTCTATTGGTAATACTTCCTGTGTCTGCCGATCGCTTTTCCCATTTCCTGCCAATTCCGCAGGTAGCTGGTCTAGTCGAATTTGCCCAATTGCCTCGGCAAGTTTTGCGATCGCAATTTCATCTCTGGTCCCAACAGCAATTTTAAATCTTGGCAATATTTCTAGTACATTTTGGGGCGGTAAGTCCAATATGCTTAGCTGTTGGGTTTCCATACTTTTTCATGGCGGCGCGTTGCGCCGCTAGTTTTTGCGATCGTACAAAAATATTCATGCCTTGTTAGATATTTCGTGTATTAATTGGGGCGCAAATGTTTCTGGTAAGTGATCAACGCTTGTATTAAGTAATTTTGCTAATTTTCGCCATTCTTTAAGACTTAATTTTGGCTCTACCTTTCCAGTAAACCAGCCATTAACCGATTGTCGGCTATAGCCCAATTCATTTGCTATTTCTGCTTGAGTGATACCGCTTCTTGCCATAAGTTCAGCGTAGGGGGATATGTGTTTGACCATTATATTAAACCTAAACTTACATTTTGTCAATGTAGCTTGACATAATGTCAGGCTAGCTTTACTCTAAGGAGATAAAGCAAATACAGCACCAAATCGCATTGCGATCGGGCGCTGTCTCTGTGAAAAGTGATTGATTAGATTTTCGCACTGACTAAGCAGACTGGCTAGAGACTCCCAACTTACTGGTAGCCAAGACTTCTAAAGGTGCTTTTCGTACAACTATCTAAAACCTATATGCCTTACGAAATACCGCCTAACTCTCAAGGCTCGTTTTGTGCTGGTTGCAAAGCTCGGATTTTCTGGGCTAAGACCGACGCGGGTAAGTGGATACCTTTAGACACTGATCTCAAACCGCACTTTAAAACCTGCCCCATGTCCGCACGATTCAGAAAACCAAAATCTTAAGAGGTCAAACCATGACGCAACCCATTGGACGTTATTACAGTTCGCGCAGCCATCCTATGCCCGCCAATACTGAAGACTGGATCGAGCGCTTGCCTATGGCTCAAAAAATGCTGCTTGCATCTGCACTGATGCAGCAATGCTGCACCGTCTTTCAAAATGCTCCTACGCTCTCAGTTTTGCGCCCAACTCTTGAAGAAGATAACGCATCGTGACAACAGAAATCATCAGATCATCAGTGCAAACCTTTTGCACTGATAGGCAAGCAACACCCGATCAGCTTGCATTTACAGCAGACATTATCCAAATTGTCAGGCAAGGGCTAGATAAATTTGATAGCCCATTAGCTACAAAACAGGCGCTGAAACTAATTCACAAAGATTTAATACATTTATTGGAGGTTGATAACCATGTCTAATGATGATTTTGTACCGTTCCTGATTAACGATCGCTCTAGTTCATTGCTGAATCTGATCGATGCTTTCCAGTTCACAGAATCTGAGTTAAGCGATGTCTATGACGGTGTGTTTATGCGGATGAAAAACGCATTTGCTCCAGACAATACCGATAAACCGCTTACTCCCTATGACGTGAGGGCTGTACGTGAATATGTTGCAACTCTCAACTCACAGCCAATCAGTCAAGATACAGCCGATTGGATGCAAGAGCGCCGCCCGACTGAAGAAGAAGTAAAACACTCTCTAGACGGGCTTATGAATGACTTGGACACCGATGAGAAATTGCTGTTTGAGGTTGAGCCACTTGAGGCTTATATGATCTTGGGCATGATGCAAGCTGCGATCGTCTCGTTGGGCGTACCAGAAAATCTGGAAAAGTTCGGACGTAAATTTATTGGTGCATTTTGCGATCGCCATCGCACCTCGTACCCTAATGTCGTCAAAACTCTTGAAATGGGCTGGACAACTTGCCTCACATCAGATGAATGTGCTGAGCTAGTTGACTCTGATTTACATGAGATGGAGTGTGTTGATAGCGCTGGCAATCCGTGCGATCTCGAAGACTTACTAGATGACCTCGAAGACTTTGAGAGTGGTTATTCCGATAGCTAGACAACTCAGCAACGGGCGCGGTAACTCACCGCGTCGCCTGCTGAGTGTGTCCAAAGCACTCGGTATAGAGAGACGGTTTATACGCAGAATAAAGCTTCGCTGCTTCGTATGTTCGCAAACCGACTCTCTATCAACCTACAGAAAGAATTAAGCCCGAAGCGCTTCTGGGTGATTCCTAGGTATATATCCACATAATCACTCGTACATCATGAATATCATCGGACTAGACGTTGGTCGTAACAACGTCACAGCCTGTTTGCTGTCGGAATATCCCGAACAGCCGCTTAAGCATTTCCAGAATATCAAAAAAGATATTATCAAATGTCAAGCCGACGCGATCGGTGTCCAAACATTACTTGACCTCAAACCTGATGCCGTGGTCATGGAACCAACGGGGATCTGGTACAGCAATTTCTGGAAACATCTCGCAGACTTTCACAAAATTCCGATCTATTGGATTGGGCATGGTGATTTAGCAGCGCAACGCGGTGCATATGGTTTCAAGAACAAGACTGACCCCGAAGATGCATTTTGTTTAGCCCTGACATACTTTGACGATCGCTTTGTCGATGTCCACGGGGACAAGAGATATTTACAGTTTGAGACAGGTAAAGTCTCACTTGTGCGCGATTGGTTTTTTGAGTGCGAGCAACTCGATAAACTGCTGAACTCAATGATTAATCAGTGCAGACAAAGACTGACCATGGAGTTTCCAGAAATCGCGCAGCGCCGATCGAACGTATCGGAAAAACTCCAATATTCACCTATCTGGGGATATGTTGCAGGAATCTACGAATATACAGCCATCAAAAAACTGCACGCAAACAGCGCCGCCCGTGCGATCGGGATTGAGATTAGCGAATACACCAAACAACATGCCAAGAAAATCTGTGAACTGCAAAAACAACTTGACCAGAAAGAGCGCGATCTAGCCTTACTCATGCAATCTGATGAGTTCGCACCATACCTAAAAGTGTTCAAAAACTTTGGCTTTGGGCTTCGTAACCAAGCGCTGCTGTTATGCCAGTGTTACCCGTTCGATCGCTTCCTGCTCGACGGCAAGCCATGGGTAACTTATGACGACGGCGTAAACAAACAGGGCATACCCACATCCCAGAAAAGACACCGATCGCTGAGAAGTTTCTCGTTGTTCTTGGGGTTAGGCTATACCGAAAAGCAATCTGGGGATAAAAAGGTTAAAGCCCTTGGTGGCAGTGATGTAACCAGAGCTAGCCTCTATGCATGGACACTCACATCAGTCCTACCAGCAAGGCGTGAGACATCGTGGCTAGGTAAGAAACTCAACGAGATTCACGACGACGGCTGGACACTTAAAGGTTTGAAGGAAAGCAAGATTTCTGGAAAGCAGAAAATCATCAGGATTTTGTTTAAAGTGGTTCGGATGCTCTTCTATGAGTTGTACAAGGAAACCAAATAATAAACTTTGCGATCGCAATATTGCGATCGCTTTTTTGTGGAAATTTTAGGGTAAATCGATCTTCACTGCGATCGCTTCGTCGGTTCGATTTGTTATATGTAAGTTCAAAATTTGGGGATGTGCGCTTTCTGGTATCGAGTTCAGGTATCGGGCTAAGGAAATATACTAGAAAGAACATAGATGATGAATCTCTCGCTGCTAGCCAAGCAGGGCAACCACGGGGGATTGCCCTGCTTGAAAATTTAGATTCTGTAGAGGCTGCACCTCCGTGCCATTCAGGATCATTGCTTTTACCATTATCTCTGCGCTTACCTTGCTCCCTCGCAAGCAGAATGTGGGTTAGGAATGAGAATTAAATAACCTGTGCATATAAAACCCAAAATTGGTTCGGCGGG
>JAYUSC010000645.1:0-2739 GCA_043755885.1 Pseudanabaena sp.
GCACAATTAAATATAAAATCCCAAAATCTGTACCGCCCGCGCAGCGGGCGGTACAGATTTTAGTTCTGGGTTTTTAATTATGCCGAGGTACTTACATAATTAATTAGCTATGAAAATTACAGATATCATAAAGGGAATTCAATATCTATCCTTAGAGGTTTTGTAATTGTAAGCACAATATGAGTACATATAGTAGTAATCGAACAATCACAGAGTTGTTTGGTTATTACTGCACACGTACTTGTGCTTAACGACCATTAACAGAAGTATATTTAGTTATAGAATCCATGATGTTCTCTGGGTTTTTTATTAAATTCAAACTTACTATCATAAAACTTTACTGTCTCAAATGTAGGATGTATCCTCCTTCATTCAGAGTTATGAAACCAAACTATTAAGTCGTACTCTAAAACTACTCCTATGACATACACCATTAACTCAGCCAGAAGTATTTTCCCTAACACTCTAGCTGCGGACGTAGTTCCAGCTACTACTGCGCGTTTCAACCAACTTAGCCCAGAAGACCAACTTGCTTGGATTTGGTTTACTTATCTTGAGATGGGTAAAACTGTAACGATCGCAGCTCCTGGAGCCGCAAGTATGCAGTTGGCTGAGTTGACCTTGAATGAAATCAAGAAAATGAATTTTCAGCAGCAAGAGCAGGTCATGTGTGACCTAGCCAATCGCTCTGACACAGATATTTGTCGCACCTATGCAATCTGGTCACAAAATATCAAACTAGGTTTTTGGTATCAACTTGGTCAATGGATGGAACAGGGCATTGTTGCACCAATTCCTGAAGGTTATAAACTCTCTGCTAATGCTTCTGCGGTGCTAGAAACTTTAAAAGGGTTAGAGCCTGGTCAGCAAATCACGATTCTCCGCAATTCAGTTGTGGATATGGGCTATGACGCTGGCAAATTGGGTGAGTACACTCGTGTTGCTGAGCCAGTCTCACCTGCAAGAGAAATGTCTAGTCGCACCGAAGTTAGCATCGAAGGCGTCAACAATGCCACGGTGTTGTCCTACATGAACAACATGAATGCCAACGATTTTGATGCTCTGATTGCTCTATTCCTCCCAGACGGTGCTTTACAGCCTCCTTTCCAAAGACCAATTGTTGGTAAAGATGCAGTTCTGAGATTTTTTAAAGAAGAATGTCAAAATCTGGTACTTGTCCCTGAAAAAGGCGTTTCTGAAGCAGCCGACGGCGGATATACCCAAATCAAGATTACGGGTAAAGTTCAAACCCCTTGGTTCGGCTCTGGTGTTGGCATGAATATCGCTTGGCGTTTTCTAATTGATCCTAGCAACAAGATCTTCTTTGTCGCGATCGACTTACTCGCATCTCCTAAAGAGTTGCTGAACTTCTCTCGTTAGTCTAGTTATAGCGATTTACGCTCTTGAAATAGGCGGTGCGATCGCACCGCCTATTTCGCTGTATAGCCTTTTGAATATATGCAAATGTTTAGTTCACAACCAAAGGTATTCAAAGCAGAAGACTGGATGGGATTGCTCATAGCCGTAATGATTATTGGTCTATGGTTTATCAGTTTATTTGAGCTGCTTACTATTTCAATATCAAATACTCCTTGGTTTTGGTTGATTAGCGCTATTTTGGGAAGAACCTATTTGTATACGGGGCTATTCATCATTGCTCATGATGCCATGCATCATAATCTAATTCCCAATCACCGCCGCCTCAATCATCTCATTGGCAGGTTTGCGGTCACGGTGTATGGATTTCTGCCTTACACGCATTGTTGTACCAATCATTTTAATCATCATCGCTTTCCCTCTCAAAGTGGCGATCCTGATTTTCATGGTAGTGACCCTAACCCCATATTTTGGTATTACAAGTTTCTCCGCGAATATTTGCCATTGCGATCGCAAATCACCTTTTTGGCGAGTGTAATTTCCATCTTTTTAGGATTAATCGTTATCTTTGATGTTTCCCTGAGTAACTTAATCTTGTTTTGGATGCTACCACTGGTACTTAGCTCTTTGCAGTTATTCTTTTTTGGCACTTATTTACCCCATCGCCAAGTTTATGAAAACCCTAATTTTTCACCGCGTCTATATAGCGATCGCTACTCTGTAATCTGGTCATTTTTTAGCTGCTACAACTTTGGTCATTACCATTGGGAGCATCATCAATATCCAAAAACTCCTTGGTATAAATTGCACAGCATTCATGCCAAAGGATTCACCGCAAAATAATGATTGTGGCGCAGCTTCGCCGCGCCACAAAAAATTGGTTCCTTGTAAACAAAAAAGCATCGCGTCGCGATGCTTTTTTGTTTGATTAAGACGTTTGAGCCTTGAGCCATGCCCAAGGAACTGTAAGCATTTTGTTGGAATTAGGCACAAATGCACGGCGCTTAAAAACTTCGTAGTGATTATTTTCGATCGCTTTTAAAATATTGCGATACAAAATTAGCGAAGACCAAACTGGCCATCTAGCATCCTTACATAACGCCGAGATACCATCTTCAGCATGTTGATAAAACTCACGCGCTCTTTGAATTTGGAAACGCATCAGCTCATTCCAGCGCTCGTCAACCGTACCGCTTAATAAATCTTTTTCGGTATAGTCAAAATAATGCAGATCCTCAAGGGGCAGATAAATGCGTCCGCGCTGAGCATCTTCACCAATATCTCGCAAAATATTAGTTAATTGCATGGCTATACCCAATGCGATCGCAGCTTCGGTCGCCGTCGCAATTACCGATGGGTCTT
>JAYUSC010000646.1:0-6383 GCA_043755885.1 Pseudanabaena sp.
CCAATCTATATCGACATAGGCAAACTGTCTCACGAAAGGAAAAATCGCGATATCAGCGAGAGTTTGCCGATCGCAAATTAAAAAACGATGCGCTGCATCAGTTTGCGATCGCAGTTGAATTTCTAAAACTTGCAGAAATTCTTCGGCTTGTTGGCGATAGTCTACCTGTGATTTTTCGGGGAATCGGTTTGGGTACTTATAGCGATCAAGAGCAAGCTTAAATTCGCGATCACTTGTAGCGATAAGCTGTTTTGCGATCGCCATAGACGGCTCTGGCAAATCTCTCCAATTGAGTGGATCATCCTGTTGCAGCGCCCAATTCATAATGTCGAGACTTTCTTCTAAAACCATAAAATCTTTCCCAGCAAATATCTGCATCACTGGCGTAGTTCCCTTTGGCGAAATATCGAGCATTTCTTGGGGTTTGTTTTTTAAAGAGACTTCTCTGAGTTCATAGCTAACACCAGCATAAGCAAGAGCCATTCTTGCACGAATTGCATAGGGACAGCGCCTAAAAGAATAGAGAATGGGAAGATACATATAGTTAAATCATCACGATCGCACGTTATTGTCTTTGATATATTTTAATAGCGATCGCTCTAACTCTTTGATACTTATTGGCTTGCCAACAAAATCATTCATTCCTGCGTCGATACAGGCTTCATAGTCTTCTGGTAGAGCGTCAGCCGTCAGCGCAATAATCCAAGGCTGAGTTTGTGCTGATGAACTTTGACGAATTAATCTAGTTGCGGTTAGTCCATCCATTACAGGCATCTGCACATCCATAAATATTAGGTCATAGGCTCGGCTCGACTCCTGCTCGGCAATAACCGCCACACATTCACTACCGTTGTTAACAACATCAGCTTGACATCCTAGTTTCTGGAGCATGAGGACAATTATTTTTTGATTGAGCATATTATCTTCCACGATCAAAATCTTGATGGGAAATTGCTCAAAACTGATTTTATTTGCCTTGGATAGAGCCGAACCAAGTTTATCAACTGATTCAACTGTTGAATTGGCGGCAATTATTGGTAAAGAGAGCGTGAAATGGAAGATTGTGCCTTGAGTATTTTCATTAGATTTGATCACCCAATCTGACGCAGGATTTCCGCCGACTGCACCTCGGCTTTCTACCCAAATCGTTCCGCCCATGATTTCTACAAGTCGTTTCGAGATCGCGAGGCCTAGTCCAGTGCCACCAAACTGACGACTGATCGAGGCATCGGCTTGAGTAAAGGGTTTAAATAGCTTATGAATATGCTCGCTCTCGATGCCAATTCCTGTATCTGCGATCGCAAATTTAAATTCGTATTTAAATTCGTAGGTATTAGCTGTAATGAGTTTATGGTTATAGCTGATAGAGATATGACCTTGTTCGGTAAACTTAATGGCATTACCAACTAGGTTTAGCAGTATTTGTCGCAGCCGTGAGCTATCGCCTATGACTTTATTTGGGTTTATACTATTAACGTGACATTGCAGATTGATGTTTTTGTCAGCAGCTTGTTTATTTAAGAGATTACAAACACCATTGATCGTCTCTTCAAAGTTAAATTCTTTCTGCTCTAGATGGAGATTTCCAGATTCAATTTTTGAGAAGTCGAGAATGTCATTAATTACGGTTAACAGCGCATCTCCGCTATCCAAAATAATCTTCACAAAATCATTTTGGTCGTCGTTTAGAGGTGTCGCAGCCAGCAATTGCGCCATACCAAGAACTCCATTCATCGGGGTACGGATTTCATGGCTCATATTGGCAAGAAATGCACTTTTGGCTCTATTGGCAGCTTCGGCTAGTTCTTTAGCTTTCTCTAATGATTGTTCTGCGAGTTTGCGTTGTGTAATATCTCGACAAATGCAAAATTGGAGAACATCATTATCCCATTCAACAGAATTGGCACTGATCTCAATATTGCAGATCGATCCATCTTTTTTAAGATGTTTAGTTTCAAACAGCACTTTTCGCTGAAGTTTAAAATCTTGAATTTCCCTGTCTAAATCTCCTCTTGTCCATCTCACGTCGATATCATGAATACTGAGATTAGTTATTTCTTCTAGAGAATAACCAAGCATCGTTGCAAAACTTGCATTGCACTCGACAAGATTTCCCGCACTATCTAAGATCATAATTCCGTCAAAAGAATTAGTCAAAAGTGCCTTATTACGAATTAATTCTTTTTCAAGAGTAATTTCTATCTGTTTGTGATCGCTAATATCTGAGACAACCCCATACCAAGCCGTATCACCATTTGCACGGCGCTCTGGGCGGAGATTAGCCCGTAGCCATTTAATCCCTGATGGAGTAATTATTCGCCATTCATTCTGCAACATTGATAATGTCTCAAAACTCATTCCCACAGCTTCCCAAAAATTTGCTATATCGTCAGAATGAATCTGCTCAAAACAAAGTTCAGGATTTTGCATGACTTGTGCAACTTTCAACGCATGAATCTCCTCATAAGCTGGACTTAAATATTCATAATAAGCAGAACCATTGGCGCGTTGCACAAAAATTTCGATGATCACAGGCGATGACAATGCTATTTTTTGGATTCTCTCCTCATTTGAGCGTAATGACTCTTCGGCGCGACGGCGATCGCTATTATCACGAATAATCACAACAGCCACATCTGCGAGCATTGGCAGCACGCGCACTTCTTCATAATGCAAATCATCATCAACCTGATAGATTTGCTCAATAGTCTGCGTTGCTCCAGTAGAAATGGCTCGCTGAACTGCTTGAATTTGATTGGTCGCTATCTCTGATGGTAAAAGTTCGGCAATATTCTTGCCGACTGGATCAATATGCTGAGGAATCAGAGGATCAAAAGCGTTCTGGCGATTGTATCTAAGATAAACACCATCTACCCTGATTAAACAGACAATGTCTGGAATTGCATTGACAATAGAACTTAATTTATGTTTACTAGCAATAGCATCAACAGTACATTCTTGGACTTGTTCCTCTAGAGAACTATTCAGATCTTGCAGATTTTGATAGGCTTGAGCTTGTTGAATTGCGATCGCAACTTGCACCGATAATTGCTGAAGCAACTTAATTTCATGTTCTTCCCAATCACGAGTCGCAGAACATTGATGAACAATGAGCAATCCCCATAAAGTTTGATTGTTTGGTTGATTATTTGGTTGGTTATTAGAAGCTAAACTATTGCTTAGAGGCGCAGCTAATAGAATTGGCACAACCACATTTGACTGAACCTGAAAGCTCTCCAACATCTGTGCATGACATTCTGAAAAGCCAGCATTATGTATATCAGAATTGACAAAAATCTTAGCATCTAGATATTCCTTCACCTGCTCTTCGGAAAGATGTATACAGCGATTGTCAGCCTCAACGTCTAAACAAGAAAGAAAAGGCGGAACGACTTCCTCAGCAACAATTTTGCGGCTCCTATCCTCATAGAATTTATACACAAGCGTGCGATCGGTTTGCAGAAATCCACTAATTTCTCGAACCACAGTCTGACAGATATCTTCTAAATTAAGAAACCCACGAATATTTAGGGCAATTTGAGAAACTAGTTCTTCACGTCTGCGGGACATTTCTAGTTGATTGGTTAGAGCCAAGTATTCCAGTAAGCCATGGATACTCTGTTGTAATGAATATTTAGTAAGATCACTTTTAATCAAATAGTCATACGCGCCTAGCCGCATCGCGCTTACAGCACTTCTCGCGTTCTCATCCCCAGTAAACATGATTACTGGTAGCTTGAGATCCAATGCCTGTTCACTAGACTTACTCCGCATATGGTCGCGAATAGTCTCTACTAAGTGCAGTCCATTCCCCTCAGCAAAACTGATGTCAATCAAGGTCACATCAGGGTTTTGCGATCGCCATAATTCTAACCCTTGATTAAGGTCTTCAGCTTCTAAGATGCGATAGCTATGGTCAGGATCACTTTCGAGATAGCGACGACATAATACACGATCGGCTTCAAAGTCGTCCACAATCAAAATAGTTTTCGCTTTGTACATAGCTTAAGAACTCACTTTCGCAGGATTTTAGCACGAAATTTACTAAATTTTTAAATGCCATGAACAAGAAGATTTAATGCGGTTTTACCGTATAGTCATCAAGGATTTCTCTTCCCCGCCGAGTTAATGTTTCAGAACCTTCTAGCATGAGCAAGTACTGCCCGCGATCTAAACAACTCCGACAGGAAATTGACAGGCTGCTCTTAAAAAACCAGCCATATAAAGTACCGATTACACCACCAATAACGATCCCAATCAGTCCCGATGTTGAGGCGATCGTCAATAACGCCTGATGCCAGTCAAGATTGGGCAATTTGATACTGAAAAGCAAATACAAGATCACGCCCATGACCGTGCTAATTGCGCCTACCCAAAACATGCCTCGTTTGGCGTAGCGCCATGCGGTATGGGTAGGATTAAACAACCCCACACTATCGGGGCTGCTGTAGCCTTTGCCAACTAGAGCAAGATGCTCTGGCGAGATGCCATGACATTGCAGCAAGCGATATGCTTCAAAAGCTGAAGATTCGTCAGGTAAGACCGCAATCATCAGTCGAGAATGTTTTGATCTGGTGTGAGTCACAAGTGATCCCTGCTATCAACTGAATGTTTGCGTCAGAACATAGAAATATGCCCCTCTAGATTCTACAAAATTTCAGACGATTAAAGTCATTTTTTTAAGTTAAATCCAAAATCCAAACCAAAAGAGAATTGCGCCGCAACTCCCTTTTGGTTTTATTCTAGTTTGCCGATCGCATGTCGGTCGATCAGCAACCGATCCGTCAGCAAATCGCGTACAGTCGCGATCAAAACCCGCCGATCATCGATTTCAAAATTAACGGTAATGCGATCGCATCCTAACAGTCCTGAAGGATCGAGTTTGGCAATACAAACTTGATCTAATTTTTTGTTATTTGCTGCTAGCGATCGAAAATCTGATTGTTTTAGCAATTGGCTGCTGGTCATGCGTCCAGCCTTGTCATAGGTAACCTCAGCTTGTGAAATATCCGCAACCTCACCGATATCTAGCCAGATTTCAGTTTGTCCTGCGATCGCAGCTTGCAAAATAAGTGGCTCATGGCGTTGACAAGGATATTTTGTGCCTTTCTCAAACAATGTATAGAAAGAATATTGATGCAGATAAGGTTCCCAAAGCCGAATTGCATAGCTATGCCGCAAATGATCGGCGATCGCGATCGCCTGACCGAGAACTAAAGCCCCATGCGCGACAGTTTCAAATGGTTTACCAAATTTGACTTTAGATTTACCAAAATACGACATGATCAATTGCTGAATTGCCACAATCTGGCAACTACCACCCACTAGCAGAATATGCTCGATCGCCGATTTACTAATGCCCCGATTTAGCCCAGTGACCAGTACTTCATCAATAGCTTCGCGCAACTGCTCAAGCATTTGATTTTGTTCGATAATTTCGGTCAGTTCATCTTGATTAAGTCTAAGTTCGTGAGAAATAATTTTTTGATCAAGCCAGATTTCACAAACTTCCTGAACTACTGACAATTTAATTTTGATTTGTTCTGCTATTTCTAAAATACTGAGCCAACTAGTTTCGCCAATCTGCGATCGCGTCATTTCTAATTGCCGCAAAAAATATTCAGCAATCCATCGATCAATATCAACACCACCGATATAAGCATCAGATTTGGCGATCGCTTCAGCTTTGGTAACTTGCTGATGACTGGTGGCGTTAGCGATCGGCGCAGTGCGTACTAAACTCAAATCTAACGTACCACCACCAAAATCAATCACTAACACCAGCGCGTTCGGTCGAGTAATCGCGTAGCCCAAAGCCGCCGCCGTCGATTCATCGATGATTTGGAAGTTAGGAACTTTCAGTCGTTCGGCAAACTTACTAAACCAGTTGAGATAGCCATCAAATGCACCAACGGGAACGGTAAAGATTAATTGGGTTGGGTGGATATCTTGCAATATTAAGCGCTGCCATAGTTCTGTCAAGAATAATTCCGCGATCGCTTCGGCATCATAAAGCTTGCCATCAATCTCCCGTGCAGGCGCTCGAAAACTAGCGACAATATCCCGCTTAAATCCTTGAAAAAATCGCTTTGATTGATTTTCTAATAAATATTGCGATCGCGCTTGTTCTCCAAATAGAAATGCACGATCCCCTGTCTCAGCGTTAAGCACATAAACCAAACTCGGCACTAGCCAAGCCGTTCCCTGATCGGTCTCAAAGCCATGAGCGATATGATCAAAGCTCAAAGTTTTTGGTATGACAATATTGCGATCGCAGTCTGTTACAAGAATTGCGATCGCGGTATTACTAGTTCCAAAATCAATCGCAACAACAGTCATGTTTACTTCCTTAAACTAATGGTGCGGCGCGGAGCGCCGCACCA
>JAYUSC010000647.1:0-2734 GCA_043755885.1 Pseudanabaena sp.
CGGCGCTTCGCGCCGCAACTCTACTTTGGGTTTTTTAAAGATGAATCAATATTTTGCAACCGTAGCGAGAGGCTTAGAAGCACTGGCTGCTCAGGAATTGGAACAACTCGGCGCTCATGCTGTTGAGTCGGGATTTTGTGGTGTTAGCTTTGAAGGCGATCGCACTTTACTTTATCGGGTCAATCTCTGGGCACGTCTGCCGTTTCGGATCTTGATGCACATTGATCAATTTGATTGTCTCGATGCTGAGGATCTTTATAAGGGGATCAAAGCGATCGACTGGTCAGAATTTCTCACGCCTGAAATGACCTTGGCGGTTAATGCCACTGGCAAAAACGATCAGTTAAATCATACTCATTTCACCGCCTTACAAGTCAAAAATGCGATCGTTGATCAACAAAAAGATAAATTTGGTGAGCGATCGGATGTGGATGTGCAGGAAGCGGATGTGCGAATCGGTGTGCATATTGATGACAATGGCTGTACAGTCAGCCTCGATAGCTCTGGCAATAGTCTCCATCGTCGCGGTTATCGCCCTGCCGTGGGCGCAGCACCGCTGAAGGAATCTCTCGCTGCGGCGCTGATCCAGATGTCAGGTTGGCAACCAGACCAGATGTTTTACGATCCCCTTTGTGGATCTGGAACTTTGCCCTTAGAAGCAAGTTTAAAAGCGCTAAATATTGCCCCTGGCATGTTTCGCGATAGTTTTGGTTTTGAGTCTTGGTTAGATTTTGATCAAGAGCTTTTAGCGCGACTAATTCAAGAAGCCGACGATAATCGATTAGAGGCTCTACCTGCGCCAATCTGGGGTAGCGATCGCAATCCTGAAGTGGTAGATCAAGCGATGATTAATGCCAAGAATTGCGGTCTATCCAATCATGTCTATTTCTCGGCTCTAGATCTCTCAGAAGTAGTCGCCCCTGCTGACAGTGGCGTTTTATTCTGCAATCCTCCTTATGGTGAAAGATTAGGAAGAGATAGCGATTTGGGAGCTTTTTACAAAGAATTAGGGAATGTCCTCAAGCAGCGCTTTAAAGGATGGACAGCTTTTGTCTTGAGTGGCAATAAGCAACTATCACAGACGATCGGTCTAAAATGTGCGGAACGAACAGCCGTATTAAATGGCGCATTGCCATGTCAATTAATGAAATATGAACTCTATTAATAACTGATGTTACGCAGAACGCAGATGATCAATCTCTTGCTCCTAGCAAGGCATGGCAACCACGAGGGATTGCGCCACAGGGCGCAGCCCTAAATCTCAGCTATCGACTGTTTTAACGATCGCTAATTGACTGTTCTTTTTGCGATCGCAGTTCTTGCGCTCTAATCTTCTGCCAGACCTTAAAGCAAGCATAAGCCATCAATAAAGTACTAATCGCCGCATAGGTTCCGCCTGCGGGCATTCCTGACACCGCCATCGCGATACTGCCAACCCAGAGGGTAAGGGCATAGATAAATAAAACCGTAAGCCTTTTCGATACACCTGCTTGGACTAAGCGATGGTGTAAATGATTCTTACCTGCGGACATTGGCGACTCACCGCGCCTAATTCGCTGTAAAATTACCGCAGCAGCATCCACAATCGGCACAGCAAGAATCATGTAGGGCATAATTAGCGCCACCGTCGCCACCGCCTTGACCAACCCGATCACGCTTACCCCTGCGAGGGTAAACCCCAAGAAATAAGCCCCACCATCGCCCATAAAGATCTCCGCAGAGCCTTTGGGCTTGAAGTTATAGCGCAAGAATCCGAGACACCCCCCTGCTAGTGCAGCGGCAATCAGAGCCGCCGCAGGTTGCTTCATAAATAAACTAGTCACTAAAATTACAGCGGCTGCGATCGTGGTTACTCCAGCCGCGAGTCCATCCAGTCCATCCAGCCAATTGATCGCATTTGCCATGCCCGATAGCCAAACCATCGTAATTGGCAAGCTGAACCACCCAAATTTGATGATGCCAATAAATGGCACTGAGATAAAATCTATTCTCACGCCCACGCGCCATGCGGCGGCGGATACTGCTAACTGAGCAATCAATCTAGGCAATGGCGGCAAGTTAAACAGGTCGTCAGCAAACCCTATTAGGAAAAAAGCTGCACCACCAATGGTCACGCCCCAAACTTCATATTCTCTAGTTTGCGGTAATATGCCAAAGTATCCCCCTGCCCAAACGAGTAATAGAGCTGAGACACTACCTAAAAAGATAGCCACGCCACCAACGCGGACAACGGGTGTTGTATGCATTTTGCGGTGATTGGGTTTGTCTACCAATCCTGCTTTAAGTCCAAAATGACGAATAATCGGCGTACTTAGCCACACCACGATCGCAGATACTGCAAAGGCGACCAAGTAAGGAATGGCAGTTGGATGCAGCATTACAAGATTAAAATTAAGTATGGGAATTGGTCAAATTTATGCTTGCAAGCATAGCACCCGATTGGCTAAACGCAACCATTTAAAGCCAATTTACAGAGAGAGCTAAGAGCTCTTTGTAAATTGGCTTTAAACTCTGGTCAATAATCATGTTAAGATTAAGAGCCGTGTCAAAAATTTTGATCATCAGTAAACGTTAGGCATTAGTTCATGAAAGTTGTTAGCTCCCTCAGATCGGCAAAAACTCGCCATAAGGACTGCAAAGTTGTGCGTCGTCGCGGCCGAATTTATGTCATTTGTAAGTCAAACCCAAAGTTCAAAGCTCGTCAAGGATAATCAACGATTTTGCGTTATTTATC
>JAYUSC010000648.1:0-2733 GCA_043755885.1 Pseudanabaena sp.
TGCAAAGTGAACTCAAGGGGCAGTTAAGACATTATCAAGCGCAATTGGAGTCTCTGGTTCAGCAGGAAAGTGACTTAAAAGTGATTCTGAGTCGGGCGACAGAAATCGAAACTGCGATCGCGCAATTACATCAAGCAAGAGCGATCTTGCAAGAATTTGATCGACTCCATGCTCAATCCACGCCGCTAAGTCATCGTCATCAAGTTCTCAAGCATCAACTGGAACGAGAACAGACGAAACTGGCGGCAAAACTAGAAGAATTAGTTGCTAAACGCGAACAGTTATATTTGCAAGTCAAGAATCACGATCAACTATTGATTAATGCGAAAGAGCTAGATCGACAAATTGTTTTATTACAAAATAAACAAGTTTATCAACAGCGAGTTCATGAGAAAGGATTAGAGCGCCGTGATTTTTTGGAACGCTTAAAAACAAGATTGGCGGATAGCGAAGCTGCATTTCATAAATTAGAATCAAAAATGCGGCAGTTAACCGTGCCTGATGCACCTTGTCCTCTCTGCGATCGCCCCCTTGATCAAGCGCATTGGCAGCTAGTCCAGAAAAAACATAAACAAGAATCTCGCGATTTGCAAGCCGATATTTGGGTGGTAAAGGAACAGCAAGCCGCCTCTAATTGTGAAATTGAAGTTTTGCGAGAAGAATATCGCAATCTCAAAAAGGAACTCGCGCCGCTGAATGATTTGATTCAGCGTAAAGGAACTTTGCAGGAAAGACTCAAGGCGATCGCAGAGGCAAAGCAAAGGCTAACGCTAATTGATGCGGAAATTGTGGATTTAGGCGATCGGCTCCAGACCCAAAACTATAGCCGTGAAGCATGGGAGGAGATGGAACTGATCGATCAAAATATTCATAAATTTGCTTACGACGAAAAAAATCATGCCCTAGCCCGTGGCGATGTCGAGCGTTGGCGCTGGTCAGAAATCAAGCAATCAGAATTAAAAAATGCTCAGCGTCAAGCCGCAAATCTATCGCAAAAAATTCCTGATTTACAAACCAAAATCAATCAATTACAGGAACGTTTAACTAAAAATCTGATTGATCTCGAAGTGCAGCACGAACTCGAACAATGCGATCGCACTCTGACGCAGTTAGCCTACGAACCCGACCGCCATCAACAACTCCGCGCCCAAAAGCAACAACTCACACCGTCATTACTTCGCTATCAAGAACTCACTCGCGCCGATCAGGAATATCCCGAACTTCAGCAGCAGGTAACCCATTTACAACAAACTCAAAATGTCAATCAACAAGAATTACAAAATATCACTGCTCAAATTGCCCAGTCACAGTCACAGGTCAAAACTTTAGATGGCGATCATGTACAGGAAATAAATTCTTTGCGGCAAAATTTACAAGATTTGCGATCGCAAATGGATGCTCTCCTCGCTCAAATTGGCAGCCTTCAGCAATCACAGCAACAACTAACTCTAAGCCGCCAACGAGAGCAGGAAACCCTTGTGCAAATTGAGCTAGTCCGCCATCGCCAACGCATCCATACGGAGCTGCATCAAGCCTTTGGTAAAAATGGTATTCAAGCTCTAATGCTCGAAAATGTTCTGCCCCAAATCGAAGTGGAAGCCAATCAAATTCTCGCTCAACTTAGCGATCGCCAATTAAATGTGAGATTTATCACCCAAAAATCTGGTAAAAAGAGCGATCGCATTATCGAGACCCTCGACATTGAAATTGCTGATACCAAAGGCACTCGACCCTACGAAACCTATTCAGGCGGCGAAGCCTTTCGGATTAACTTTGCCGTGCGTCTAGCCCTCTCCCGCGTCCTTGCCCAGCGCAAAGGCAGCACTTTGCAAACCCTGATTATTGATGAAGGCTTCGGCAGTCAAGACCAATTAGGTTGCGATCGCCTTGTCAGCGCAATTAATGCGATCGCGCCAGATTTTGAGTGCATCTTGGTAATTACGCATATGCCACAAATGAAGGAAGCCTTTAACACATTGATTGAAGTATCGAAGGGTGAAGACGGATCGACTGTGCAGTTAGTGGGTTAGCTAGAACAGCTCCACTCAAGTGGTATGTTCAAAGTTCAAGCTATCTGAGCGCCCTGTGGCGAAGCCCCTGCAAAATAGGTTTACATAGGTTTTATAGAGCGCATGGCATGTACGGCGTGTTGCACAGCGAGTCCTTATGGTCTTGCCTAAAGAATGATTGTGTTTCCGTCATCGACTAAAGTAAACTTTTGTTAACACATTTAAAAACTATTTTTAAAAACAAAAGGTAAAGTGATGGGCGCAACCAAGGTGACTGGATTTGCTGGTGGTTCGGGGCAATCGAAGAAAAAGAAAGCGCCAAATAAACGTGTGGCTGCGGCTAGTAAGTATGATGAGATGAAGGGTAAGGGTTTGCCCGAATTCAATATTTTTATCCGCATCAAGGGTAAGGAATGGGTTCCTGCGGGTTCGATGGCAGTTGAACGCAGTAGTCAAATTAGTCAGGCTATTTTCCAACAGGAAACGGAGTTATTGAAGGGCGCGATCCGTTTGTATCCTATTTTGCGTAAGTTTAAAGATGATTTGGAATATGGCTATCGTCTGAAAGAGTTTCCCGACGAGGAAGTTACAGTTGCAGTTCTCCCTGATTTGACAATGGGCGATCGCATAAAATATGCGTTCACCAAGGCGAAGGAATATTTTAATAGCGTAACTAAAAAGAAATAATTCAAAATAAAACACCAAAAAGCGGCGGCGGGCTTTG
>JAYUSC010000649.1:0-2730 GCA_043755885.1 Pseudanabaena sp.
GGCTATGCCCGCCGCAACATTTTTGGGTTTTATATGGATTATTTTTTTCTTGGGGTTCCCTTAATCAACGTTAGTTTGGCGAACTGGTAGCAAGCAGTAGTGAGAGCAGGGTGCTAATGCTAAGCAACGCATAGTATGCCCTGCGCCAATTTCGGTCGAGGCATCAGCGCGAATCACAAGATTATCGACTAATATAGGCATATAGCAATTAAAAACTTCTGGTCTTTGGCTTTAAGCATCACTGTCATGAATATTAGCGAAAACTCATTATATCAACAAGATTTTTATGGTTGGACTCAGTGGCAAGGGCAATCTCTCGCTCAGCAAGCAGTATCAGAACTAGATTGGCAAAACTTACAGGAGGAAATTAAAGCTTTGGGGAGACAGGAATATCGAGAACTGGTAAGTCGTCTTACGGTCTTGTTAGGGCATCTCCTCAAGTGGCAATATCAACCAAATCTGCGATCGCGTAGTTGGTTTTTGACAATTCGCGAGCAACGCCGTGCCATCAATCGACATTTACTTAGAAATCCTAGCTTAAAATCTCGAATAGTCGAAGCTTTAGAAGATGGCTTTGAGGCAGGCGTTGATTTGACTTTGCGAGAAACAGATTTGCCACTACGAACTTTTCCAGAGAGTTGTCCCTACGAGTTTGAAGAACTTATGGCAGAGAGCTTTGTCTGTGATACGAGCCAAGATTGGGCTTGAGCTTAGGGACTTACAACAAATAATTTAGAGGCAAATGCTACAAGCTTGGTTTAGCCAAGCCGCTTCCTCATCTGTGAGTAATGGTGATAATTTCTGCACCACAGCCAGATAGTAGCTTTCCAGCCATGAAATTTGTTGAGGATTGAGCTTGTTGCGATCGATTAGCTTCTTGTCAAAGGGAATATAGGTCAAGGATTCAAACTCGTACCAAGGGGTTCTATTAGGATCTGGAGCCTGAGAGCTGTCTAATTCCTGCTTTACTTCTTTGACAAAATAGAGATTTTCTAAGCGAATACCGCCCCATTTTGGTTGATAGTAGCCTGGCTCGATGCTGTTGATTGTGCCGAGATCGAGGGATTGGTTAACACGCTTGCTGATACCATTTGGTCCCTCATGGACGTTTAGGAATACACCTACGCCATGCCCAGTACCATGTCCATAGTCGAGTCCACTTTGCCACATTGAGGAGCGGGCAATGCCATCGATTTGGCTGCCTGTTGTGCCTTTAGGGAATTTTTGCATCGCGCAATTGATATGAGATTTTAGAACTTCCGTATAGCGATCGCATTGCTCATCTGTAGGTGTACCAATGCTAATGGCGCGGGTATCATCGGTAGTGCCGCCGTAAAATTGCGAGCCAGAATCTAATAGCAGCAGTTCGCCATGGATGAGTTTGCAGGCGGGATTAGGATTGCTGTAATGGACAATTGAGCCATTCGCGCCAGTACCTGCGATCGTGGGGAAGCTGAGATCGTAGAAACCTGCTTGCTGTTTATATAGGCTTTCAATTTTATCAGCAACATCACGCTCACTGATGCTATTACCAGCATCAATTTGCTCTTCTATCCATTTGAGGGTAAGAGTTTTGGCGAGGCTAGCCTTGAGGTTGGCTTGCTGCATTTGGGCGATTTCTACAGCATTTTTATGCGCTTTAAAAGTCTCGATCGGATGTTCAGCAGCAAGTATTTTCGCTTTGACATCCTTGAGTTGTAGGTATGTGCCATAGGTGGTTTGGGCGATCGCAACTAGTACATTTTTATGCTCGATAACTAGCGATCGCAAAGTAGGAATGTACTGCTGATACTCCAAAATCTGCACCTGTCCAGCTAGAGCTTGACGCACTGGCTGATCAATTCGCGATGTATTCGTGAAAAGGTATGCATCAGTTTTGGTGACGATCGCATAGCTAATAAATACAGGGTTGCACTCGACATCGCGACCGCGCAAATTGTAAAGCCATGCAATCTGATCGAGTTTAGTCACGGGTAAAATGGTTGCTTTCTGCTTGTCCATGACTTCACGGACGCGCTCTAACTTTTTGACTAAACTCTCACCAGTCACTGACTCAGGAAGACTAATTACGGGTTGATCACCAAAAGGTGGAACGGGTTCGCTTTCTAGCCAAGGACTTTGCGATCGCAATGCATCTACTAAGTTTTCCTCAATCGGAACTATCTCGACTCCAGCGTTGCTCAATCGTTCTGAGAAGCGACGATATTGGGCGATAGTAATCGTAAAGGGATCAATACCTAATCGTAAGGGTTGCAATTGTTTAGCAGCATTTTGACCAAGTTCTTCGAGAACTTCTTCGACGGTCTGATGATCTTCTAGACCGACTTTGCAGACTTTTTGCAGATTCGCATCCACTTGCATATCCGCCTGCTCGTAATAGCGGGGATCGACAAACACCCAAGCGCGATCAGTGCTGATCAAAAAATCACCTGCGGAGCCATTAAAACCACTAATCCATTGACGACGTTGTTTTGCTTCGGGCAAATATTCATTGAGATGCTCATCGGCTGAAGGGACAAAATAAGCATCTAACTTATGTTGGGCGAGTTGCGATCGCAGTGCGGCAAATTTCTGAGCAGTTTCTTGTAAGTCAATCGATGGGGATTCTGCGGGCAAAGTCTGCAATAAAACCATGAAGTTTTGGAGAATATAATTTGGTCTATGAAAATTCTAACCTAAGTACATCGGTGTAGCTCAAAAACAAAAAAAGCAAAGCGCCCTCTACGCGGG
>JAYUSC010000650.1:0-6363 GCA_043755885.1 Pseudanabaena sp.
TATGCACAGGTTATTTAATTCTCATTCCTAATTTCATAAATTTTCTGGCAGAATGTTAGCGAACAACCTCAGTAATAGCATCTAAAGACAAATCCCAACTATCAGTAGCCTGTTCAACTTCAAAAAACAACAAAAAAGGATTTCGAGAAATACTCGAAATCCTTTTTTGTATTTAAGGATGTTGCAATGCAACATCCTTAACAGTTAGAACAAGCCTAAAGTCAAAGACTTGTCAATTGGCATGGTAGAGCCAATACCCAACCAGAGAGTAACAGCAGTACCAAACAAGAACACCGCCATCGCCACAGGACGACGGAAGGGATTTTGGAACTTATTTACATTCTCAATGAAAGGAATGAGGATCAAACCAACAGGAATCAAAGTTTGTAGCAATACTCCTAACAATTTATTAGGAACAATCCGCAAAATTTGGAAGGTAGGATACAAGAACCACTCTGGCAAAATTTCCAAGGGCGTTGCAAAGGGGTTAGCAGGTTCGCCCATCATCGTGGGGTCAAGCACAGCCAAACCAGTAATCAATGCGATCGTGCCAGTAATGACAACAGGGAACATGTACAACAGGTCATTTGGCCAAGCTGGTTCGCCATAGTAGTTGTGACCCATGTTCTTTTCCAACTTTGCGCGCAAAATTGGATCATTTAAATCAGGGAGCTTTTCAGTCTTTGCCATGTTATTGCTTTATTTATTGCGTGATGATTTTCTAAAATTATCTAATAGGAAAATCCTATAAGTGCTTCTAGGACAAGAAACCTTACAAAGGACCAGAAATACCTTGCTTACGGATCATCAAGAAGTGAGCCAACATGAATACCGCAATCAACCAAGGCAATACAAAGGTATGCAAGCTATAGAAGCGGGTAAGAGTTGGTTGACCAACGCTTTGACCACCGCGCAATAGCTCAACCAATGTTCCACCGATGACTGGAATTGCATCAGGTACGCCAGATACAATCTTGACGGCCCAGTATCCTACTTGATCCCAAGGTAAGGAGTAGCCTGTTACACCGAAGACAACAGTGATGACAGCAAGGATCACGCCAGTGATCCAAGTCAATTCGCGAGGCTTTTTGAAACCGCCAGTGAGATACACACGGAAAGTGTGCAAGATCATCATCAACACCATCATGCTTGCCGACCAACGGTGGATCGAGCGGATCAACCAACCGAAGTTAACGTCAGTCATGATGTAGCGTACTGAGTCAAATGCTTCGGTTACCGATGGCTTGTAATAAAAAGTCATCGCGAAACCTGTCGCGAACTGAATCAGGAAGCAGGTGAGAGTGATGCCACCGAGGCAGTAAAAGATATTGACGTGAGGAGGAACGTACTTGCTAGTGATGTCCTCAGCGAGCGCCCCGACTTCAAGGCGATCGTTAAACCAATCGTAAACTTTACTCATGTAATTGAAAAACCCAAGATTGCTGAACTAGTTAACAATTTTTTGATAGCTGTAATATATTTTAATGCTTTTCACAGAATGTAAGCAAAGCTAAACATAGTTTTTTTAACAGGCTTTAAAAACTTATATCAAATTTTTGAGGAGATGGACGATTTTTGTTAAACTAGGAAAAGTGTTTGAAGGCAATTGACAATAAATCTTCCAAACTACATCAAAAAACTACTCACCCATCTTTTGTCTCGGAGATAACCACACTATGGCTCGGATGTACTACGACACGGACGCAAATCTTGAATTTCTAGCAGGTAAAACAGTTGCGATTATCGGCTACGGTTCTCAGGGTCACGCCCATGCCCTTAACCTAAAAGAAAGCGGCGTGGATGTCATCGTGGGGTTATACCAAGGCAGTCCCTCATGGCAAAAAGCCGAATCTGAAGGGCTAACTGTGAAGACTGTTGCTGACGCATCGGCGGCGGCTGACCTGATCATGATTTTATTGCCTGACGAAACTCAAAAAGCAATTTATACTACCGAAATTGCGCCAAACCTTAAAGCTGGTAATACCCTCGCCTTTGCCCATGGTTTTAATATTCACTTTGGGCAAGTTGTGCCTCCATCAGATGTCGATGTGATCATGGTTGCGCCTAAAGGTCCTGGACACTTGGTGCGTCGTACCTATACCCAAGGGCAAGGCGTTCCTGCTTTGTTCGCGGTGTATCAAGATGCGACTGGACAAGCACGCGATCGCGCAATGGCCTATGCCAAAGGTATCGGCGGCACACGCGGCGGTGTTCTCGAAACAACTTTCCGTGAAGAGACTGAAACCGATCTATTCGGCGAACAAGCTGTACTTTGCGGCGGCTTGTGTGCGCTGATCAAGGCGGGCTTTGAGACTCTTGTTGAAGCTGGCTATCAGCCCGAACTCGCTTACTTCGAGTGCTTACATGAAGTGAAGCTGATCGTGGACTTGGTAGTTGAAGGTGGTATGTCGAATATGCGTTATAGCATCTCGAATACGGCTGAATACGGCGATTACACCCGTGGTCCTCGCATTGTGAATGAGCAGACTAAGATCGAAATGAAGAAAATTCTTTCGGAAATTCAATCTGGTCAATTTGCGCGTGAGTTTGTCCTCGAAAATCAAGCTGGCAAACCAGGTTTCACAGCGATGCGTCGTCAAGAAGCTGAGCATCAAATCGAATCTGTCGGTAAAGATCTCCGCGCCATGTTTAGCTGGCTGAAAAAAATCTAATTTCAATCAGCAATAAAAAAAGCAGCCCAATGGGCTGCTTTTTTTATTGCAATACTTAGCATTATTTCTTTATTTGCTGAGTATCCGCGGTGCAACTAAAAGTCTGAAAGCCCTGATTCCACTTACTGCGCTACGCTTCTGCTACTATTTATGTAGGTTAATTCACCACTATTTATATATGTTTTTTTACTGCTTTCTTTATAAGCTTAAGAAATCATAATCCGCGTGAGGAATCTTAAAAAATTCATAATTCATGTGAGGAATATTAACTATGGCTAAACGATCGCTACGCGCTTCAGTAACAGGCATTAAAAAAGCTAAACAACATTTCTCAACAAGAAACTGGACTCAAGAGTATCTAGCTAATGAAGTTGGAATCAAGACAAGACAACCGATTTGGCGTTTTTTTGCAGGTCAGTCGATCGAACGGTATACATTTTTTGAGATTTGTACAATCTTGGATCTAGATTGGCGCGAGATTGCGATCGATCCACCCGCAGAATCTCGCCTAGAAGCCGAGGAGTTTGAGGATAATACTAATGGAAATGCAAGTACAAGTGCAGATCAAAATAAGTTAGCCCCACAGATAGAGTCACTTAGTCTTGATGATCTTGTCAAAACCGTGCGATCGCAATGGCGCGAAAAAATCGAACACCAATGCGGAACTCTAGAAGTATTAGATATTAATCGTCCTGTTTCTATTGACAAAATGTATGTTGATGTCAATATTTTTGAAGAACTGGCTAGTCAAAAATGGCTAGGTCATGACACGCTAACTAGTCTGACTCCGCAAGACATGGACGAATCTAGTCTAGACAAAATCGTGGGAAATCCAGTTTCAGCGATGCAAGTCTTAGAGCAACATCACGCGGTCAGGTTACTGGGCAAGCCTGGGTGTGGTAAGTCTACATTTCTTCGATATCTCGCCATTCAGTGCAATCGTGAAAAGTTTGCATTAGGGCATGTGCCAATCTTGATCAAGTTACGAGATTTCGCCAAGGGCTATCAGGACAATCCCCAGCTTAATTTTTTGGAATATATCCATCACGAATTTTTTACGGCTGGGCTGGCTGATCCCACTGTGATCATGAATCTCTTGCAAGGAGGTCGAATATTGCTACTGATCGATGGGCTTGATGAACTCGGTCGCGAAGAAGAAAATGTTGCTTTAAATGAAATCCGTCGATTTTTTGAGAAGTATTACAAAAATAAATTTGTGGTGGCTTGTCGCACTAGGCAGCTAAAACTAGCTCTAAAAGGATTTAATGATATCCAAATTGCTCCATTTAACGAAGCTCAGATCACTGCTTTTACGCGCAAATGGTTTGTCGAATGTGGCAAGCCCGATGGCTCCGATCGACTAAAAAATGCTGAGCAGTTTATGCGAAAGTTGACATTGCCTGAAAATAAACGAATTCAGCGCTTAGCGACTACGCCTCTATTTTTGCATCTTGCTTGTTCGACATTTTATCGGCTCAACGATTTTGCCAGCAAACGAATCGAGTTTTATAAACAAGCGCTGGAGTTGCTATTAGGCAAATGGGATGAGGCAAGAGGAATCCAACGGACAATCGTTTACTCAGGATTTGGGATTGGGTTGTCTAAAAAGCTGAATTACGCTTGTGATCTTGCTTTAGAAACCTTTAAAAAAGGGCAGTATTTTTTTGAGGAAGATGTACTTGAGAAGTTTACAATCAACTACATCCGCAACCAAGTCGATCCCGATACTGATCCCGAAGAAATCTACGAGTCCACGGAAGCAGTATTAAGGGCGATCAAAGCTCAATATCATGGACTTTTAGTTGAACGGGCGCATGGTATTTTCTCGTTTTCCTATTTAGCTTTTCAAGAATATTTGATTGCCCGCAAGATATCTGCTAGTTGCAATATCCAGTCATCAGAACAATGTTTGCATCAACTCATAGACCATATTTGCGATCGCCATTGGCGAGAAATCTTTTTGTTGACTGCAAATATGCTTGGCAATGCTGATGATTTATTGCTATTGATGAGCCAAAAAATTGACACTCTTGTTGCTTCAGGCTCTTCAGATCCAAAACTCTTGCAGGATGCTAATCAATTACTCCTTGATATACGCGATGTGCAACTAAAAAAACGATAAAAAACTCACAGCCCAAAATGTTAGTCCTAATTTCTAACACTTTGGGATGTGAGAATTATATTTCTGATGGAATATTCCATCATTGAATCGCAGGAACTGGCGGATTATAGGGTGCGTTGGGCTTATTTTTGATTTGCATATAAGCTTCGATCGTCTGCACCGCCAATGGAGCTGCGATCGCACTACCACCACCACCACCTGCATTCTCTGCAAATACAGTTACGACAATTTCTGGTTTATCATAGGGCGCATATACCGTAAACCATGCGTGGTTCTGACGCGGCGGATCTTGGGCTGTGCCAGATTTACCAGCCATGACGATTTCCGATGAATTTAGAGCTGCGGCTGTACCGAACTCAAATACAGATCTTACGGCTTTTTGCAAAGCCGCCAAATTTATGGGCGATATATTTAGAGACTGCCGCCATTCTCTTGCATCGTTATCCTCTAAGAGCAAATGCGGTCTGATTTTAAATCCACCATTAGCCACAGCAGCCGTCATCATCGAAACTTGCACCAGATTAGCCTGCACATCACCCTGACCAATTGACATATTTAAAGTATTACCGACATACCAAGGTTCGCCAATTACTCGTTTCTTCCATTCTTCATCGGGAACCGTGCCTTTAGTTTCTTCCTCTTTGATTTCAATGCCCGAATACTCGCCATAACCAAATTTATGTGACCATGCGGCAAGATCTTTTTCGCCCACCCGCATACCGACCTGTCCAAAAAAAGTATTGCTACTGTAAGCCATTGCCTCAGAAAATCCGATTGTGCCGAACCCCGCTTTATTGTGATCCCAAAATTGAAACCCACCCAAATCGAGATAGGGATAAGTCGCAAGCACATCATTGATGCCAAATTTATTAGTCTCTAAAGCTGCCGCCATCGTCACAATCTTAAAAGTACTAGCGGGTGGATATACCTGTAAGACCCGATTCACAAAAGGATGGTCTTTTTCTTGCAAGCGTTTCCATGTTGCGTCAGAAATCTTGCCCGAAAACAAATTTGGATCAAAGGCGGGATGACTAACCATCGCGAGTATTTCGCCATTATTAGGATTCATCGCGATAATTCCACCTTGCTGCTCACCTAAAATCTTTTCTACAGCTTTTTCTAAATCTGCGTCAATGGTCATTTTGACGGCGTTACCTGCTTTCGGTGGTTTTTGACCTAAAATTCGCAAAACCTTGCCAAAAGCATCGACTTCTACCTGTTGTCCACCCCATTCGCCACGTAATTGATTTTCAAAAGCATATTCCACCCCTGCTTTACCAATCACATCCCCAGGGCGATAACCCTTTTCGCGCAATTTGGGTAATTCTTCGGCAGTTAGTTCGCCTGTATAGCCCAACACATGAGCTGCGACATCACCATTGGGATAATAGCGCACGGCTTCAGCCTCAACTTTGACCCCTGGTAATTCGAGGCTATGCTCGGAAAGTATTGTGACCAGTTTGGGACTAATCGACGTAGAAATTCGGACTAGGCTTGGTGAGTTATAGCCTTCTTGTTCGAGCTTATCGGTAATCGTCTGAGCCGAAACACCAATTAACCCAGCTAAAC
>JAYUSC010000651.1:0-2726 GCA_043755885.1 Pseudanabaena sp.
GAAGTTTTTCAACAAACCTCAAGAGATTTTGTAAAAGCGTTGCGAAGCAACGCTTTTACAAAATCTCTTGAGGTTTGAGCGCAAAGCGCGGTAAGTCAGCGCTTTGCGCTGTATAATCGCAGTCTATAGCTAGTCGGTGACTGCATTGATTGCCATTTATCCAGGTAGTTTCGATCCCATTACCTTTGGACATCTCGACATTATTAAGCGCGGTAGTCATCTATTCGATCGCGTAATCGTCGCCGTTTTACGCAATCCCAACAAAAATCCTCTATTTACGATGGAGGAAAGAATGATCCAGATCCGTCAAGCCACGCAACATCTAGATAATGTCGATGTTGACACCTTTACGGGGCTAACTGTTACCTATGCTCATCTCAAGCAAGCACAGGTTTTAATCCGAGGATTACGAGCAGTATCTGATTTTGAATTGGAGCTACAGATGGCGCATACCAACAAAACTTTGGCTAATGATATCGAGACAGTTTTTCTATCTACTTCCAATGAATATAGTTTTTTGAGTAGTAGTGTGGTGCGTGAAATTTCTCGTTTTGGTGGCGAAATTGGTCATTTAGTCACCCCTGAAGTTGCGATCGCGCTAAGACAAAAATTTCAATAAATAATCAATTTTTTGTGGCACGGCGCAGCCGTGACCAAAAAATCTAGGCAATTGGGAGGGTGCGCCGCACCCTCTCAATTACTTATAGAATAGATGCAGGAGCTAATTCGCGTTTGTTTGCGTCAAGAATGTTGTGCAAACTTAATCAACGATGAGGAGCAAACTTATGAAAATTCCAGTTTTAAGCAAAAGTACTTGGTTCGGGCTAGTGGCGGCAGCGGTGATTGGCGGTGCTGGTGCGGCGGTGCTGATCAATGGCACTTTGAATAATCAGCCTAATCCTCAATCATCAGCGCCAACGACCACTAACCAAGTAACTCAGTCACCGCCTGCGACTAGAGCCGTAGATGGTCAGTTGGCTGTGTATTGGATTGAGTCTAGTAAAAATAAACTGATCGCCGTACCGATCGCAATTAAAGCGAAAAGCAATGACGCTGCGATCGCCTCCGTAATCAACATGCTGATTACCGAAAAACCACCTGAATCCGAGCTTTATAGTGCGATTCCTGCAAACACGAAGGTTTTAAGCGTGAAGACCAAAAGCAAGGAAATTTGGATTGATTTATCGAAAGATTTTACTAAAGGCGGTGGCTCAGCTTCAATGCAGGGAAGGATTATTCAGATTTTATACACAGCCACGACTTTAGAAGTTGAGTCAAAAGTCTACTTGTCTGTAGAAGGTAAACCGTTAAAATATATTGGTGGTGAAGGCTTGGAAGTACCACAACCAATGACCCGCAAAGATTTTGCGCTAGAGTTTTAGGGATTCACGGCGCTTTGCACCACGCATTATGCCCCATCTTATAGTTTGTAGTAAATTATGCCGCCGATTGACTTGCCTGATATTGATAGCCTGAGCCTGATTGAGCAAGTTTCTCAAATGGTGGTAGTTCGCACATGCGGAATGCTGTACGACCATCAGATTCAGTATCCGCAATGGGAATTGCCCCATCAGAAACTGCAAACTCTGATCAGTGAATACGGTGTTGGCGGCATAATTTTACTAGGTGGCAGTGCGCCTGAAATTGCGCTAAAAACCCAGCAAATGCAGGCATGGGCAAAAGTTCCCTTATTAATTGCTGCTGATATTGAAGAGGGCGTGGGACAGCGCTTTAGTGGTGCGACATGGTTTCCGCCACCGATGGCTCTGCAAACGGTCTCGGTGAAATATGCCGAGGCTATGGGTAAAATCACGGCTGAGGAAGCTTTGGCGATCGGCATCAATTGGTTGCTTGCGCCGATTGTGGATGTGAATAATAATCCTGAAAATCCTGTAATTAACATCCGCGCCTTTGGGATTACTGCTGGTGAGGTGATGGGCGCGACGCGAGGATTTATTGCAGGAGCCAAGCAATATCCTGTGCTGACGACGGCTAAGCATTTCCCTGGACATGGCGATACATCGGTGGATTCGCATTTACAAACACCAATACTCCTGCACGATCGCCAAAGATTTGAGAATGTGGAGTTTCCGCCGTTTGTGAATGCGATCGCAGCGGGTGTGGATGCAATTATGAGCGCCCATATTTTAGTGCCAGCCTTAGATCGCAAAAATATCGCGACTTTATCGCATCATATTATTACGGGGATTTTGCGAACTGAACTAGGTTTTGAAGGGCTAATTACCACGGATGCGCTGATGATGTCAGGCATTGCTGATTTGGGTAGCCCTGAAGAGATCGCAGTCAAAGCCGTGAAAGCTGGTGTGGATATTTTATTAATGCCCGTCGATGCGATCGCAACTATTCATGCGATTTGCAAAGCGGTGGAATCTAACGAAATTGATCGCGATCAAATTCGAGCATCAGTTCAAAGAATTTGGAAGGCGAAACAAAAAGTTTGCGGTATTCCTCCAAATCTAAAAAAACTAGGTAACTCGGTGAATCTAGGAATTGCTAAAGCGATCGCCACCAAATCCATTAATGTCTATTCCACGCTCTCAAATCTACAACCTGAGAATGTTCAAGAGCGTCTAGAAGCAAATTATTTGAATTTGATCATTGTTGACGACCCTTTGACCTGTGAAGAGTTTCTTAATGTGCGATCGCCTGCGGTGTTATTGCCTAAGAACAATGGCTATCAGCGTATTGTGGCCGATGGATTGACA
>JAYUSC010000652.1:0-6351 GCA_043755885.1 Pseudanabaena sp.
ATGGTACTAATGGCGGCAGTAGTGTGACGGTGATTAATCCAGACCAATATGGGATTGCTCAAGTCAGGGCGACTTTGGCGAGTGTCACGGGTGCGAATAGTCTGCATATTGTCTCTGAGGGCAATGCTGGCAATTTCTGGCTCGGTAAGGATTTTGTTAGTACTGAGAATATTGCTAGATATGCTAATGATCTTCAAGCTTGGAAAACTTCGCTGTCTCCTGCGGCGAATATTTTGCTTTATGCCTGTAATTTAGCGAGTGGTGACAATGGAGCGGCGCTGGTTCAGGCGGTGAAAAACTATACTGGGCATGAGGTGGCGGCTTCGACCAATCGCACGGGTGCTGTGGCGCTGGGTGGTGATTGGAATCTGGAGTATCAGACTGGGACTAGTACTGCGACGGTGATTTTTAATGATGCGGCGACGAATGCTTATCAAAATGCATTAGCAATTTTTACGGCAGCCAATGCTAATGATGCGGGTTTAGGCTCCCTGAGAGCGCAAGTGATCTTAGCGAATGCGGCGGTTGGTGCTGATGAGATTCGGTTTGGTTTTAGTGGTACACCGATTGTATTGACGACTGGTGAGATTGCCATTACCGATGAGCTTACGATTAATGGCAATGGCAGTACAAACACAATTATTGATGGTGGTGGTGTTGGTAGGGTTCTTAACATTACGGCTGCTGTGCCTGTCACCATTGATGGAGTCACGATCAGGAATGGGAGGGTCGCTGGTAATGGTGGTGGGATACAGAGCAATGGAGATGTGACGCTCACCAATAGTACTGTGTCGGGTAATACCGCAACTACTGGCTTTGGCGGTGGGCTTTTTGTTGCTGGAACTCTGACACTTACCAATAGCACTGTGTCGGGAAATGCGGCAAATATAGATGGTGGTGGATTTTATGTCAACGGAGTTGCAAATATCACCAATAGCACTGTGTCGGGTAATACCGCAACTAATAGTGGTGGCGGAATTGCTGCTGCTGCAAACCTGACACTTACCAATAGCACTGTGTCGGGTAATACGGCAGGAACTGATGGTGGTGGCATTTTGGGGATTGCTGGTGGCACAATTACCAATAGCACAATTACCAACAATACTGCGGATATCGATAACAATGGCACAGGCAATGGTGGCGGAGCTTTTCGCGGTGGCAGCATATTCACGGTTAGCAATTCCATTGTCGCAGGTAACTTTGACACTCCCAATAATGCTGGAGTAGGAGTGAAGAACCCTGACGTGAGCGGCGCGTTTGTTGATAATGGGAACAATTTGATTGGAGATAGCACTGGTAGCACGAACTTTACAGTCAGTACTCTAGTCGGTACGGCTACAAGCCCACTCAATCCCCAACTTGCGCCACTCGCCAACAATGGCGGTACAACTCTAACCCATGCCCTCTTAGCCAATAGCCCAGCCTTAGATGCTGGCAATAATGCTAATGCCCCAGCAGGTAACGATCAAAGCGGCTTACCTCGTATCTTTGGCGGCACTGTTGATATTGGTGCATTTGAATCTCAAGGATTTCGACTTGTAACTCCACCGATACAATTCTCAAAAGCTAGCGGTGGATTTGGTGGCGTGTATCCTAGCCGAAATGATTTAGCAGGAAGCACACGCAGATTTGATGAACAAGCGGATTTAAGTTTCACACAGGTTCTCTGCCTTGACGAATCCCTTGAAAATTATCGGATTACTTTCATTCCTACTTGCCGAAAAAAACTTAAACCAGATCTTTCACTGCGATCGCAAGGATATTCAAAGTCTTCAGCTTGCAACGGGAAGAATCGCTGAAATTTCTTTTCTGGTGGATAATTAAGCGCATCAACTACACAGGAATGAATGGTAGTCGATAGAGCTTCACGATTTTGCTGAATAAAATCAGCGTTTCCATAGATTTTGGTTTGGGGCATAGCTTGATTATACAAAAAAAAGAGGGAGCGCGAAGCGCTCCCTCTTTTTTTAGGAAAGTTTATGTACCTTCTGTCCAAGAATTGAGATAGTGAACTTGCTCAGGAGTAAGCGTATCAATGGTGATGCCCATTGCTTGCAACTTCAAACGAGCGATCTCTTGATCGATATCCTTAGGAATTGGCACAACTCCAGCAGGCAAATTACCCTTGTTTTTAACGAGGAATTCACAGGCAAGAGCTTGGTTAGCAAAGCTCATGTCCATAACGCTAGCAGGATGTCCTTCAGCAGCAGCGAGGTTAACTAGGCGACCTTCACCGATGACGATGATCGACTTGCCAGTCTTGAGTTGATACTCTTGAGTGAAGTTCCGTACAAAGCTATCAGACTTGCTGAGATCTTTGAGAGACACGAGGTCAATTTCCAAATCAAAGTGACCAGAGTTAGCGACGATCGCACCATCTTTCATCGTCTCAAAATGTTCGCGACGGATGACGTGCTTGTTACCAGTCACGGTGATGAAGATATCGCCAACTTTCGCGGCTTCATCCATAGTCATGACTCTGAAGCCATCCATTGCAGCTTCGATCGCCGCAACAGGATTGATTTCAGTAACGACGACATTTGCACCCATGCCGCGTGCGCGAAGGGCTACGCCTTTGCCACACCAGCCATAGCCCGCAACGACGATCACTTTGCCAGCCAACAAGATATTGGTAGCGCGGATGATGCCGTCGAGGGTGGATTGACCAGTACCGTAGCGATTGTCAAAGAAATGCTTGGTTTCTGCGTCGTTAACTGCGATCGCAGGGAAAGTCAACTTGCCGTCACGGAACATCGCATTGAGGCGAACTAGTCCTGTGGTGGTTTCTTCGGTCGTACCAATGATTTCGGCAACTTGATCAGCATGGTGCAATACCAAAGTTGTGGTTACGTCGCTACCGTCATCAACAATGATGTGGGGCCGGTGAGCAAGAGCCATTTCAACGTGGCGATGGTATGTCGCATTGTCTTCGCCTTTGATTGCATATACCGAAATCCCATGATCGGCAACCAAGGAAGCAGCCACGTCATCTTGGGTCGATAGGGGGTTGCTAGCGATCAAAACTGCGTCGGCTCCAGCCGCTTTGAGTGCGATCGCAAGGTTAGCAGTTTCAGTGGTGACGTGGCAGCAAGCGGCGATGCGGATACCTGCAAGGGGTTTTTCGGCAGCAAAGCGATCACGAATTTGACGCAATACGGGCATTTCGCGGCTAGCCCATTCGATGCGTTGTTTGCCTAGAGGTGCAAGGCTGATGTCCTTAATCTCGTACTTAAGGGTCACGGTTTCGGGCGCAATGGTAGTGGTCATGTATAGGTTGAAAATTTTACAAAATTTAACACCATTATATGCGAAGCATCCTAATTATTTATGGCTAAATAAAGAACAAGGCGCTTAAGCGCCTTGTCTGTGAAGATTTGAGCTTACTTCTTTAAAGCAAAAATTCTGTTGATCACATCTTCGACAACGCGATCGGGGGTCGAGGCTCCAGAGGTGATCCCGACTTTGATTTTGCCTGTGGGCAACCAATTTGGAGCTTGGGCGATCGCATTACCTAGAGGCTTATGCTCAATCACCTCCGCCGAGATCATCCGATGCACATCATCAATGTGATAGGACGGTAAATTGCGCTCAATCGCAATTTCTTGTAAATGTGTAGTATTCGATGAATTGTAACCACCGATCACAATCATCAAATCGAGATCCTCTTCGACAATCTCAAACATCGCATCTTGACGTTCTTGAGTCGCATCGCAAATTGTATTAAAAGCCAGAAAATGCTGATCAAGATGTTCCACGCCATACTTTTGCATCATCGTCTTTTCAAACAACTTGCCGATCGCTTCGGTTTCTCCTTTGAGCATCGTGGTTTGATTAGCGACACCGACTCTGACCAAATCGCGATCGGGATCGAAACCTTCTGATATAGCTTTGCTGAACTTGGTTAGAAACTCTTGGTGGTCTCCGCCATTGAGCATGTAATTAGCCACATACTCAGCTTCCTTCATGTTCAATACGACTAGATAGCGCTTGGCATAGGAACTCGTGGCGATCGTCTCTTCGTGATTGTATTTACCATGAACAATGGAAGTGAAATCTGCTTTTTTATGCTTCTCAACCCGATTCCATACTTTTGATACCCAAGGACAAGTTGTATCCACAATCTTGCTGCCGAGGCGATCAAACAATTGAGTCTCCTGAACGCTTGCGCCAAAGGCTGGCAAAATGACCACATCATTTTGACCAATCCCTGAAAAATCTTTAGTCCCATCTTCGGCAACAGGCACAAATTGAACTTCCATCTCCTTCAGCTTCGCGTTAACCGAAGGATTATGAATAATCTCGTTAGTAATCCAAATTTTCTCATTGGGAAACTGGGTGCGCGTTTCGTAAGCCATCGCCACCGCTCTTTCGACACCCCAACAAAAACCAAAGGATTTCGCTAAATAAATTGTGACATCACCCTGCGTATAAACATAATCATGCTCGCGAATCGTTTGGATCAAGTCACTATGATATTGCGATCGCATGGTTGACTCGGCTTCTTCACCATGTCCAAAGCTTTGCCGAAAATAATTAGGGGACTTGTGCAAAGCCCTCCGCATCGCTTGAGTGTCGAGCGTGTTGTCCATGCGCGTAGAAAACCTAAGTAATTGTGCTGAAACTATTATATAGCAATCGTCATATTGGTTGTCTATCCCCGAATCACAATAATTTCTCGTCCTGCGGGGCTGATGGCTATCTCAGTCGTAGTGCGATCGCAAATCGGCGGCAACCCAGAGCGACGATCAAATATCACCAACCAGCCTGTATCTAGACTCAACCCCGATAGATATTTATCTAATTGCTTTAATCCTTCTTTGAGCGGATCAGGCTTCTTGTCTCGCCAAACCTTCAACTCCATTCCCAAAATCACCTTGCCATAGCGCAAACAAATGTCCATGCGCCCCGAACCGATCGCATATTCCCTTTCCAATGTGCCATCACCATTAACCACCCGATGTAAAAATGCCATCATCACCAAATGTGGCGCAATTTCTGGGTAATTAGCACTCTTGAATAATGGCTCACCATGTTGTTGCCAAAAGGCTAGAAAAGCATCAAGAAGAACTTGAACATCGAGACTTCCATCAGTATTCAGCCAGCTAGGTTGAATCATCGGTAGACTATCCTGTGTTCCTTGAGATAAAACTCTGGGAATCACTTCTTGATAAATAGGATTCGCAATCTTTAAGCCACCTTCTTGACTACGCACCACTAAACCCATATCCAACAAATAACGACGATCGTCATCTGGTGTATCTCCTAGCTCTAATCCAGATAAAATGGGCTGAATTATGGCTCTAACTCGATCTTCTCTTAATCTCTCGGCAAGACTATCGAGATGCGTATCTTGTCTCTTAATTAGGATTTCTTTCGCTTGATTGACTAACTCAACTGTAATTGGAATAGATGTATCTTTAGCAATATATTCTGTGATTTCTTTTGCGATCGCATTCACCAACCAAGGCTGTCCCTGAGTCAAATGAAAAGCTAAATCAACAGATTCAGGCGTAAATACCTGTCCTGTCGCTTCCGTATGTTGCTGATAGAGCTTTCTCACATCCTCAAGAGTGAAATTACTCAGTGTGAAAGAGCGTACTTTGATATTAAAAGGGCTGGAGGTATTTAGGCGATCGCTTCCACCAGAAGCATATTTATAATCCCGCACATCGCGCATCCCCACCAGTGCAACTGATTGCGGAAATCCATTCGGACGACGGGGAAATCCAGACCTGATTTGCCGCAATACCGAAATAAGAGTTTCATCACTCAAAGAATCTATTTCGTCTAGAAACACCACTAATGGGCGTGAAGATTCCTGTGACCATGCTGCCAGAAAAGCACTGATGTGCCGACCTGATTCTCCTAAAATACTATGTCTTGGCTGCAATTCCTTTGGCAAGTAAAACTCAATAGCATCTTGCCACTCATCCAAAATTGCCCGCTCCGCTAATTCAGGATCGTTGGGAAATACAGCCCCCACTTCCAGAGATAACATCACAGCCGTATATTTACCACTTGTAGTTAGTTCCTGTGCAAGAGCAATCATTGCTGTAGTTTTACCCACTTGCCTTGGCGCATGAATTACAAAGTAGTTTTCTTGAGCAATTAGCTGCGTTATTTCAGGTAACCGCTCAGTTGCCGACAACATGTAGTGAATGTCAGCCTTACAAGGACCAGCGGTATTAAACCATTTTTTCATAACGGCAGATGCTAACGAGAATATACCTCTTCAATATATCTCAACACGCCAAGTACCTCCCTAAAACCTCGAAAACACGTCATTTATTTTTAGCTCGTTTTGATTAGCTCTTGCACCCAAAATACTGCCGTGGCGCTGAGAATTGCGAT
>JAYUSC010000653.1:0-2724 GCA_043755885.1 Pseudanabaena sp.
ATCCATGTCTATCGCACCAACGAAGATCGTCACCCTGGGGTGAAGGTGGTCTATGCCCAAGGCGATGTCTATCTGGCTGGCGATATCTGGTTACTCGAAAGGCGATCGCATCCTCTGTTTCCTACCTATCAGATCGATCCTGCGGATTCACGCCAACTGTTCATCGAAAAAGGCTGGCGCACAATTGTCGGTTTCCAAACCCGTAACCCGATCCATCGCGCCCACGAATATATTCAAAAATGTGCGCTGGAAATGGTCGATGGTTTATTCTTGCATCCTCTAGTCGGCGCAACTAAGAGCGATGATGTTCCTGCGGATGTGCGGATGCGTTGCTATGAAATTATGCTGGAGCATTATTTCCCCTTAGATCGAGTGACCTTGGCGATTAATCCTGCGGCGATGCGCTATGCTGGCCCCCGTGAAGCGATTTTCCATGCTTTGATTCGCAAAAACTATGGCTGCACTCACTTCATCGTTGGGCGCGATCATGCGGGTGTTGGTGACTATTATGGAACCTATGACGCGCAATATATTTTCGATGAATTTGAAGATGGCGAACTCGGAATTATTCCTTTAATGTTTGAACATGCTTTCTATTGCAAGCGGGTTCAGGGCATGGCAACCACTAAGACTAGCGCCAGTCTTCCCGAAGAGCGCGTGCATCTCTCTGGTACAAAAGTCCGCGAGATGCTCCGTCGTGGCGAATGTCCTCCTCCTGAGTTCTCTCGTCCTGAAGTGGCTGCCGAACTAGCAAAAGTGATGCACAAAATGGCGATCGCAGAAGCTGCTACAGGCTTTGAAATCTAAGTTCCAAAACCCATTCATAGAGTTGCGGCGCAACTCTATGAATGGGTTTTGGTCTTCTCTTAGCGCCTAATATTTGTCCAAGTTTGCTTGCAAATATGCTAGGTTAGACCATAGATCTGACTTGGAGCGCCGTTATGACAATTATACAGTTTGGGAAGAAGATGGGAAAGTTCCTGATTTTGTGTTGGAGATAATAAACGCGATCGCAGTCCTAACCGCTATAATCAAATACTGCCTTGGCAGTTAATCAAACTTGAGCTTCACGGACTATGTTACGGCTAACTGAAATTAAACTTCCGCTCGATCATCCTGAAGATGCGCTTAAATCTGCGATTCTTAAAAAGCTGCAAATTAAGTCAGAAGAATTAACAAGTTATTCTATTTTTAAGCGTAGTTATGATGCAAGAAGAAAGACAGATATTTATTTAGTTTATATTGTTGATATCGAAACACCTTTAGAGAAGCAATTGTGCGATCGCTACTCTAAAGATCCCCATGTCATGCTCACGCCTGATACTAGTTATCACTATGTAGCTAAAGCTTCCAGTGATTTAGCCACTCGCCCGATCGTGATTGGGATGGGGCCAGCAGGGATGTTTGCGGGGCTGATATTGGCGCAAATGGGGTTTCGTCCGATCATTTTAGAACGAGGTAAAGCAGTACGCGATCGCACGGCGGATACGTTTAATTTCTGGAAGGGAAAAGCCGAATTTAATCCAGAATCTAATGCTCAGTTTGGTGAAGGTGGCGCAGGTACTTTTTCGGATGGGAAGCTCTATAGCCAAGTTAAAGATCCCCATCATTATGGGCGCAAAGTTCTCCATGAATTTGTGAATGCTGGCGCTTCTTCCGAAATTCTGTACATTAATAAGCCACATATTGGCACACTAAAGCTTGTCGGTATCGTCCAAAGTTTTCGCGCTCAAATTGAAGCTCTTGGTGGTGAAATTCGCTTTCAGAGTCGGGTGGAAGATATTGATATTCAAGATGGTAAAGCGCGGGGTGTGACCCTTGCCAATGGTGAATATCTTGCTAGTAATCAGATTGTGCTTGCGATCGGGCATAGCGCCCGTGACACTTTCCAAATGCTCTATGATCGCGGTGTATATATTGAAGCGAAAGCTTTCTCGATTGGCTTTCGGATCGAACATCCGCAAGATCTGATCGATCGCGCTAGATTTGGCGATTATGCAGGGCATAAGGTTTTAGGGGCTGCTGATTATAAATTGGTACATCATTGTCAAAATGGACGTTCTGTTTATAGCTTTTGTATGTGTCCAGGGGGGCTGGTTGTGGCGGCAACTTCGGAAGTTGGGCGGGTGGTGACTAATGGCATGAGTCAATATTCGCGCAATGAACGGAATGCGAATAGTGGAATTGTGGTGGGGATTTCACCCGAAGATTATCCAGAGCATCCACTCGCAGGGATTGATTTTCAGCGTCGTTTAGAATCTCGCGCCTTTGAGCTTGGCGGTGGAACCTATGCGGCTCCCGCCCAATTAGTTGGTGATTTTCTCGCCAATCGTCCTTCTCAAGATCTCGGTAAAGTCCATCCTTCCTATGCGCCTAATGTTCATTTGGGCGATTTGAGTGAGAGTTTACCTGACTATGCGATCGCAGCGATTCGTGAGGCTCTACCAGCCTTTAATAAGCAAATCAAAGGTTTTGCGATGGATGATGCGATGCTTACGGGTGTGGAGACGCGCACTTCTTCGCCCATCAGGATTAAACGGAATGAGAAATATCAAAGCTTAAATGTGGAAGGGCTTTTTCCTACGGGTGAGGGTGCGGGCTATGCAGGAGGGATTCTGTCGGCAGGAATTGATGGGATTAAGGTCGCTGAGGCTGTGGCTTTGAGCCTAGCTGCTAAGACATAAAACCTGAACAGCACGATCGATCCTGGCACTTTTCCCAATA
>JAYUSC010000654.1:0-2723 GCA_043755885.1 Pseudanabaena sp.
AAATACTCAATCCAATCCCGAAACATAGACCAGCTTGCATCAGATATTGACTTGGCTAATTTATGATTCTTGACCATATTGCTCACTTGCAAATCTTCATAGGCAATCAGATCGTTAGACCGAACTACGCACCTTGCAGTTTTTACCGCAAAGTCTTTACGCTGCCTACTTACTTGCAAATGCTTTCTGGCTAATCGTTTAATTGCTTTACGACGATTAGCCGAACCCTTTTTACGCTTAGAAACTTTGCGTTGCAACTTTTTGAGTTGGCGCTCTGATTTTCTAAGAAATCTAGGATTCTCAACTACTTCACCTTTGGAATCAGTATAGAAATGATTAAGCCCAACGTCTAAACCGATTGTGGTTTGAGTTGGCTTCAAATCTTCTTTACGATCAACGTCTACACAGAATTGAGCGTAGTAACCGTCAGCACGGCGAACCAGCCTGACTCGTTTAATTTGCTCAATCTGATAGAAGTTAAGATCTCGGCTACCAACTAATTTGACTTTGCCAATCTTAAAGCCATCAGTTAAGGTTAGATATTTCCGATCTTCAGAAAGCTTCCATCCAGTTTGTTTGTACTCAACTGAGTGACCGCGTTTCTTGAATTTTGGATATCCTTTCTTGCCTGATATTTTCTTTTTGCAGTTGTCAAAGAATCTAGCAATGCCAGACCATGCTCTTTCTGCACTTGACTGTCTTGCTTGAGAGTTCAATTTATTTGCAAAATCAAAATCTTTTGCAAGTACAGCCATGAACTTATTGAGGTCATATCTACCAGTGCCACGATTATCTATCCAGTACCTCAAAGCCTTATTACGGCAAAACAGAGCAGTACGAATTGCCTCGTCAATGAGGTTGTACTGCTCTGTTTTGCCTTTTAGTTTTGCTTCGAGAACTAACATGGATTTATCTAATCTTATGTAGTATATTCTAAGATAAGATTAGGCTTTTGATACAATTAATATAAAGCCGTCCTAGAAGGACGGGGTTTTAAACCCATTTTTCCGATAAACCCCATTACGGGGCTATTGACTTAATACCAACGTTCCATACGCGCCCTACGAAATTCTTGTGGCGGGTTTGATCGAACCTTGCTGTGAAAAGTTTCTAAGGGCGCTGGGGGGATCAACCGCTAAAGCGTAGAGGTTATTTCTTGCAAGTAGGGATGGAAGTAGTCTTAGCAGTGGCGAGAGATGGGGCAAGACAGAGAACCTTTGTGAAACTCACTTCTAGATCTTGCTCATCTAATCTTGGTGCGCGTCCTTCTAAATCTTCTCGGCTAGGATAGACACCACCAAATTCACCCACAACGTTATTTGTCAGCGAGAATGTCGCTGGTTTAAATCCTGTTGCTGTGGCGGCAACTGTATAACTGCCTGAAACTCCATTGGCGATAAAATCAGGAGCTAAGGCAATGCCGAACTGATTGGTGAGGATGCTCGTATTTCCAGCGAATACGCCATTGGCGCTGCTAGATGATGGAGCAAAGGTGACGGGAATATTGGGAACGGGAATCGCTGCATTCACAAAGTTTTCTGTGACCTGCACGCCGAGAAGATTGGCAAAGTTGGTATTGATATTTGTGCTTTGGGGTGTGCTATTTGTCAGTGGCGTTAAACCAAAGCCCTGTGACTCAAACGCACCGATATCGACAGTTCCACCAAAAATGCGCGTTGCCCCACGTTGATCGGTAGCAGTTACACCTGTGTTACTACCAGCATTTAAAGCAGGGCTGCTTGGCAAGAGCGCGTGGGTTTGAGTTGTGCCGCCATAGTTACCCAGTGGCGCAAGCTGAGGATTGACATTGCGAAGTGTGGAAGCTGCAAAAGTGATTGGAAGACCAACACTTGCAGTATTCCCAATCAGGTTATTGCTACCATCGGTTACTGTGCCGCCAGCATTCCCAAGATCGGGCGTATTTAAACCTGAAGCGTCAATATTCGTCGCAATGATAGTGCTCGTAATTGTCACTGTACCCACTGAATTGGCAATACCACCGACACCGACTCCACCAGTGGCTCTATTATTCGCTACAGTAGAGTTGAGAATCGTTAAATTGCCATCGTTGCGAATCCCTCCTCCTACTTTAGCAGTGTTGCCACTTACTGTTGTATTGATTAGCGTTGCAGTTCCAACTATGGTATTGAGTAATGCACCCCCACCGCTATTTGGACTACTCGAACCGATCGCAGTATTATTGCTCAACGTGCTATTGATAATCATCAGCGTGCCAAAGTTGGCAATACCGCCACCATCATCATTCGCGGTGTTATTGCGAACCGTCACATTTGTTAGGTTTGTCGTGCCAGTATTCGCTAAACCAGCACCATCGTTATTCGTGACAACGATTTGGTTATTTGCAATCACGCTATTGCTCAGATTTAGGGTTGCACCCGCCGCCACAAGTAACCCTGCACCATTAGCACCATTCAAGAGACCATCCGCCACAGTCAGCCCGTCGATATTGACAGTTCCAGCAGTGATGTTAATTACACGCGAAGTATTATTACCGCTGACGGTGAGATTATTCGCGCCAGTTCCCTGAATTGTGAGATTCTTGTTGATCAAAAGTTCGCCTGACGTGAGCGCAATGATTTGAGGTGAGGAAAATAACCCCGCACTATCAAATCGAATCGTATCACCTGCAAATGCTCCACCAATAAGATTACGGAGAGAACCTCCACCAGCATCATTGGTATTCAAAACAGTGAGAATTGCTA
>JAYUSC010000655.1:0-6337 GCA_043755885.1 Pseudanabaena sp.
ACTCGTAAATCAGCAACGGGTTCACCTGTAACTTCGCGTTGATTCTCATAGGTAATATCTGCGCCCATCTCGGCAAGAATTTCGAGAATTCCTGTGCGCGTAGGATTAATCCCCACATTCTCAATTACTAAGTCAGAATTGGGAACAATCGAAGCCGCCACTAACCAAAACGCCGCTGAACTGATATCCCCAGGTACGGTTACTTCCTGACCGACTAGTTTCGCGCCACCTTTAACTGCGACTGTATTCGTCGCAATATCAACGGTGACTTTTGCGCCAAAAGCAGCCAGCATCCTTTCACTGTGATCACGCGATCGCTCTGGCTCGGTGATAATCGTTTCGCCATCGGTCATTAATCCCGCCAGCATGATGCAAGACTTGACCTGAGCCGAAGCCACAGGGGATTGATAGTGAATTGCTTTAAGGTTCTGCCCCGAAATAGCAAGGGGCGCTCTCGCTCCATTTTCTCGACCCCAGATATTTGCTCCCATTTGGCGTAAAGGGTTGACCACACGAGACATGGGTCGCGATCGCAAAGAGCTATCACCTGTGACTGTAAAAAAGCGATCGGGGTGACTTGCCAAAATCCCCAACATCAAGCGTAAGGTTGTCCCCGAATTACCAGCATTCAAAACATCTAGCGGCTCCTTGAGATTGCCCAGCCCGATGCCCTTAATTGTGACTAATTCCGAGTTGAGTTCAGATATCTCCGCACCCATCGCCGAGAAACAAGCCGCAGTACTGCGCGGATCTTCGCCTAGCAATAAGCCGCGAATTGTAGTCTCGCCCTCTGCTAGCGAGCCAAGCATTAACGCCCGATGCGAAATTGACTTGTCTCCAGGAATTGTAATTCTTCCTTGTAAACCTTGTGGCAATCGGCTTGCATCAATATTGAGCAGGTGATGAGTTTGAGTAGTGTCGAGGTCAATCATGTTAGAGTCAGTTAGCAGTTAGTATTAGATTAAGACAAAATCACGGCAAATTTAGACTTAATATAAACATGAATCCCACTGAGCCAAATCCTGCTGATTTAAATGCGATCGCTATAGATAGCATCCCTAATAGTGACGTTCATCCTCAACCGCCACAAAATCTGGGAACGTTTCTTGATCGCCTCTATGGGACGTTGTTTTTGCCGCAAGTGACCTTTGAGCATCTCAAAAACAATCCTGCTTTTATACAAGCTGCGATCGTCATTGCTTTAGCCAATATTCTGGAAACGATACGCCTCGATCAGTTCGCAATCTATAGAATTGTTTGGTCAGTGATTAGCGGGTTGATTGGTTGGGTGTTTTTTACTTTTCTGCTCAAGCAATTAGCGAACGTCTTTCAAAAAGATGTCGAGATGAACCAGTTGCTAACCCTAACGGGTTTTGCGAGTTTACCTTGGCTATTTATGGCTCCTGCAATGAGTCTACCGCCTCAATCTCGGATTCTCGCTGCGATCGCAGTGATCATCTGGTTTGTCGTCTGGCAAACATGGAGTGCATCGGTAGCGTTAGGAATCAAAATCTGGAAAACTTTAGCGATCGTACCGTTAGCAATATTGGGCGGGATCGTTGCGCTAATTTGGTTGGGAAACACCTTAAAGTTGATACTAAGTATAAGTTTGTAGCTTTTAAAATTTCTGGAAGAGTAATCATTTCAGGGGCGCTCTTCCACAAATGATTTCGGATTGTTATATATTTAGGTATACACTTTATAGTCTTGACGTGAGTAAAAGTTGAATTAAAACTAACGAAAAATCTCTAACTAAAATATCTTGATTTGGGAATCTTACTCCCAAATTCCTAAACCAAAATTTACATGATTTCAGCACAAGAACCATCGAACGAACTGGAGAGAGTCGCCGCTCTATATCAGTGCAATATCTTAGATACCGAGCCAGAGCAAGGCTTTGACGATATCACACAGTTGGCTGCATATATTTGTCAAACACCGATCGCATTGGTGAGCTTAGTTGACAAAGAGCGACAATGGTTTAAGTCAAAAGTTGGGCTGACGGCAACAGAGACACCCAAAAAACTAGCTTTTTGCGCTCATGCAATTCTGGAAGATGGAATTTTTATAGTTCCTGATACGCTCAAAGATGAGAGGTTTGCGGACAATCCACTGGTGACAGGAGCACCCAATATTCGCTTTTATGCAGGAATCCCCATTAGAACCGTAGAAGGGTATCCACTAGGTACTCTTTGTGTGATTGATCAAAAACCAAGAGAACTGAGTGAAGGACAAATATCCGCGTTCAAATCGTTGGCTTATCAAACAACATATTTGATTGAAACGCGCCGTAGCTTAAAAGAAATTCGCCATTTATCCCTATCCCAAAAGACTAAACCGGCACAGAAAAATTTTCTTAAGAAGATCGCATTTTGGACTGGAATGATCGCCGCAGTCGTGATTAGTATGGGTGGAGTTTCCTATCTAAATCTCCGCAACTTAAAAGTGTCAAATATTGAATTTGTGAAGAAACAAAGTGAATTAGCACAAATTCAGAAACCACTCAATCAGATTCGCGATTTAAAAAATTCAGTAAGAGAATATATTCTTTTAGGCAATCAACAAAGTCTAGAAACTTATAAGTTTTTAGCGGCGGAAGTGGAGATTGATATTCTCAAACTTCAGTACATGAGTCAGAGTAATAATAAAGAGACATTATCTCAACTGGATGGTCTAAAAAGCAAGCTTAACTATCAGGGAACAATCACGTCTTTGTTGGAATATATTCGCAAAGAATTAAAAGAATCCCGTGAAATTGTCGATTTGTATCAATCCTCTGGGCTAAAATCTACGCAGAAACAAATATTAGACAAAAAAACTTGGGAAACTAAAGATGTTAACGAAGCTAGCCTTGAATCCCTGATCGATATTTCTAAAGAAGATTTATCACTATGGCTGCAAAAACAACAAGGTTCGACGACGATTACGGTTAATATTGCCTTAATTACATTGATATCGACGATCGCTGTACTTGCAGTCTTGTTTTATGCTGTATGCAAGGAAATTCTTACCAGTCGCCGCCTAGAAAATAGCCTCAAGCAAGAACGAGATTTTACAGGTGCAGTGGTGGATACTGTTGATGCACTAGTGATCGTACTCGATACAGAGAACAGGATCACTCGGTTTAATCGCGAATGTGAACAAGTGACTGGCTATTACTATGAAGAAGTCAGAAACCAAAATTTTTGCAAAATTTTTCTACTGCCTGAAGATGTTGAGTCGGTTCGGGAAATTCTGAAGCAATCTTCTCCGCTAAATTCATCAACGGTCTACGAAAAATATTGGCTCACCAAGAGTCGTGAGCGCCGATTAATCTCATGGTCAAAGACAATACTGCTGAGTGAGGACAAGAAAGATCAATTCGTGATTGTGACAGGGATAGATATTAGCGATCGCAAACAAGTTGAAGAAGAAATCCGTTTGCAGAATTGGCGCACCCTTTTATTATCTCGGATTGCCCTAACGATCAGAAAATCCCTTGATATTTCCGTGATTCTCGATACGACTGTCCAAGAAGTTCGCGAGTTTTTGAGAGCGGATCGGGTCTTAGTCTATCGTTTTGATGGAAATTTGGACGGTGCGATCGTCGCAGAATCAGTGGACTCGTCCTTTCATACTTGGATGGGTTCATATGCATGGGAATTATGTTTAAGTAATGTATCGAAGGAAGAGTATCAGAACGCAAAAACAGTCATCAATGATGACATTGCCAATTCAAATATGTCAGACTATTACAAGGAATTAATGGCGCAATTTAACGTCAGCGCAAATTTAATAGTTCCCATTCTCGAAAGCGATCGCCTATGGGGACTACTCATCGCCCATCAATGTGATGAACCAAGGCACTGGCGGCGTTTTGAAGTTGATTTTCTCGCGGAGCTGGGTACTCAAGTCGGGATTGCTCTCTACCAAGCCACTTTGTTACAACAAGAAACACTGCGCCGTGAGCAACTCTCGCAGCAAAATCTTGAACTAGAAGAAGCTCGTCATCAAGCCGAAATCGCCACAAAGATGAAAAGTTCTTTTCTGGCGACGATGAGCCATGAAATTCGCACGCCGATGAATGCTGTGATTGGGATGACAGGCTTACTTGCGGATACAGAGCTTTCGACTATGCAGCGAGATTTTGTGGAGACAGTCAGAGTTAGTGGCGAGAATCTGCTGACCTTAATCAATGAAATTCTGGACTTCTCCAAGCTTGAAGCTAATGAGATGGAATTAGAAGAGCTTGATTTTGACCTGAGTACCTCTGTTGAGGAAGTAACCGATCTACTTGCTATGCTCGCTCAAGCGAAAGGTTTAGAACTCGCATCACTCATTCATTACAATGTCCCGACCTATCTACGTGGCGATGTTTCGCGGCTCAGACAGATCTTAACTAATCTTGTCAGTAATGCGATTAAGTTCACGTCCAAAGGCGAAGTTATCGTCAAAGTCTCGCTTAATGCAGAGACGGAATCGACGGCGACGATCGAGTTTAGAATTATTGACACTGGTATTGGCATATCGCCGATCGCCCAGAAGAAACTGTTTCAACCCTTTACCCAAGTCGATGCTTCGACCACACGCAAATACGGCGGTACTGGTTTAGGGCTTGCCATTTGTAAACAGCTTATCGATCTTATGGGTGGTGAGATTGGCATCGATAGTGAAGAAGGCAAAGGTTCACAATTCTGGTTTAGGATTCCATTTGTTAAGCAAGATCCTGCTACGATCGTAGATTTAAAACCACGCCTAGCAGTTAATCTCAAAGATATTCGGGTATTGGTGGTTGATGATAGTGAGACTAACTGCAAGATCTTGACTTATCAGTTAACTACTTGGCAGATGCGCGTTGATGCGGTGCAATATCCGTCTGATGCGATCGCAGTTTTACGGAAAGCCTTGGAAGATGGCGATCGCTATCAATTAGCAATTTTGGACATGCAAATGCCTGAGCTTGATGGCGAAATGTTGGGCGTACAGATCAAGACTGATCCAATCCTCAAAGATCTTAAATTAATTATGCTGACATCCCTAAATCAGCAAGGCGGTGTCAATCGAGTTAAAGACTTAGGGTTTGAGTTTTATCTGGTCAAGCCAATTAAGCAGTCGCGTTTGCTGGAAGTCTTGATGGAAGTAGTTTCTACGGATTCTAAGTATAAACCGAAACCGCTAACTCCATTAAAGCGCAATGATGATGTAGTGACGAGGACTTCTAAGCTGAAAATCTTGATCGCTGAAGATAATCCGATCAATCAAAGAGTGGCGGTGCATCAGCTCCGCAGTTTTGGCTATGATGCAGATGTCGCAGGCAATGGTAAAGAAGTCCTTAGTCTCTTAGAACAGATCCACTATGACATCATTCTCATGGATTGCCAAATGCCTGAAATGGATGGATATGAGGCTACAAGAGCCATTCGTCAGCTAGATTCGGCAAAGTCTAAAATCGTGATTATGGCGATGACCGCTAATGCGATGAAAGAAGATCGCGATCGCTGTATTGCTTGTGGCATGGATGACTATCTCAGTAAACCGATCCGCAAAGAAGAACTTGCTAAAAAACTAGGTGAATGGGAGGAAAAGATTTTGGCTCAGAATGCGATCGCATCTGATCAACTTCTTGCTGCGGAGATGACAATTACAGAAGTTAAGATTGATATAAATGTTGCTGTAAACAAGGATCAGCCTAGTTTCCCATCTCAAGATGCTGATACTTATCAATCTTTACCCTTAATTGACTGGACATATCTTGACGGTATTGCTGAAGGTGACGAAGAATTTAAGGCTGAATTGATCCAAACATATTATGAGTCTACTTCTAAAAGTTTAGAGCAACTCGAACAGGCGATCGCCGAAAATAATTACCATGAGATTGGGCGATTGGCGCATTCTATCAAAGGTTCATCTGGCAACTTAGGTTACATTTCTATGGCTGCGATCGCTAATGATTTAGAACAACTTGGACAAAATCAACAAGAAGACAACATGCAAGCGCTATTTAATAAAATGCAATCTGTACTTTTACAAATTCAAAATTCTTTTTTATAAATAGAGGCAACCCATCAGGTTGCCTTTATTTATAGATATTTAAAAAACCTGTTCGATTTCATCAATTTCAGGAATCTCTTCCTTCAACTTGCGCTCAATCCCCATTCTCAAAGTCATCGCTGAGCTAGGGCAAGATCCACAAGCACCTTGCAAGCGCAATCTCACAACTGGCCCCTCGATTTCGACAAGTTCTACATTGCCACCATCAGACATTAGATAAGGGCGCAACTCATCTAAAACATTTTCGACATTTTCTGTTGTCAGAGTCAGACTCATATTTTTTCCTGTATTTATCTCAAAACTATAG
>JAYUSC010000656.1:0-2719 GCA_043755885.1 Pseudanabaena sp.
AGATATCTTAAGTATGATCGCATCGTAGAAATTTCATTGCAATTTACCAATGTAATCGCGGATTACGGGCGTAAAAATTTTAACTACCTGTTGATAAACTTCTCTTTTAAATCTAACAATCGAATCAAGAGTCTTATCGATCGCCATAAATTGCACTACCCGAAATTCGCGATCGTGGATATCTAACTTACATTCAGATGCAGGATGATCCCAATAAAAAGCATACCAGCGCTGTCTTTGTCCACAATAGCTTGCCCATTTCCCCGATAGCTTTAGGGTTGACGGGAAATCATAATATAGCCATTCAGGATGTACATAAGCTAAGACGGCATTGTTGATGCCCACTTCTTCATACAGTTCACGTAAGGCTGCTGCTTGAGGGTCTTCACCCTCATCGATTCCACCCTGTGGAAATTGCCATGAATCAGGCACACCGACACGTTCGCCGACTAGCACTTCACCTTTGCGGTTAAAAACAATAATCCCCACATTTGGGCGATAAGATTTTTCTGGGGTCATAGATTTTTACGTAAACAAAGCAAAAGCATAGCACCGCCGCCAACTATCATCAAAAAGAGAAATCCTCACTGAGCGCGAGGATTTCTTGTTACCGCGCCTTGCGCTCAAACCCGAAGCAATAAATTTGTTAAAAGTGTTGCTTTGCAACACTTTTAACAAATTTATTGCTTCAATTAGATATAGGAGCGGCGCGTTGCGCCGCTCCTATATCTAGCTAAACTAAAGCTCTTTCCAACTGAGCCACAGGCTCCGACATTTCTTGGCTGAGCCGCAGCTTAGGAGTTTGCAAGCCAACCATTTCCGCATTACTTGCCCCTGGGGGAACCATCGGATAACAGTTTTCATTGCGCTTAACACGGAAATCGGCAAACACTGGACCATCGTAAGCCAAAATCTCGGCAACCGCAGATTGCAAATCACTTGGCTCAATTACCTTCAGTCCTTTAATGCCAAAGGCTTCGGCAAGCTTAACAAAGTCGGGCATACCCACTTCCATATTAGAAGAAGAATAACGCTCGTCGTAAAAGCTTTCTTGCCACTGACGCACCATGCCCTGCCAACCATTATTGATAATGATCACCTTGACCTTGATGCCATACTGCGCCAATGTGCCAAGCTCTTGAATATTCATCTGAATACTGGCATCGCCGCTAATACAGATGACCTGATCATCGGGAAGCGCTACTTTTGCACCCATCGCCGCAGGCATTCCATAGCCCATCGTGCCAAGCCCTGCGCTGGAAATCCACTTGCGAGGTCCAGTTTTAATTAACTGAGCTGCCCACATTTGGTGCTGACCAACATCAGTGGTGAAATACGCATTGGGCGCTTGCTTGCCAAATTCATAGATGACTTGTTGCGGCGATAGCACATTGTCATAGGCGGGGACTTCAAGTGGATAGTCTTCTTTCCACTCGTCAAGCTGAACAAGCCAATCTTTAGTTTGAATATTCTCTTCGTAACTTGTGGCTTCAAGCATCGCTTGCAATACTTCTTTCACATCGCCAACGATTGGCACATCAGGTTTGCGGTTTTTGCCAACTTCAGCAGGATCGATATCAATATGAATAACTTTGGCTTCGGGTGCAAATTTATCGAGGCGACCCGTTACGCGATCGTCAAATCTTGCCCCAACCGCAATTAACAAATCGCAACCTTGTACTGCAAAGTTGGCATAGGCCGTACCATGCATTCCCAACATGCCGACGGAAAGATAATTATTTTCGTCATAAGCACCTTTACCCATCAGGGTTGTGGTTACAGGCAACTGGAAACGCTTGGCGAGTTCAGCAAGCTCAACATGGGCATCGGCAAGTACCGTGCCGCCACCTGCATAAAGTAATGGTCTTTTGGCTTCACGGATTAATGCGATCGCAGCCGCAATTTGATGCAAATACCCCTTAACTTTGGTCTGATAACCAGGCAAATTAATTTTTACATCAGGATTATATTCAAATGATTGCTGAGCAATGTCTTTAGGAATATCGATTAGCACAGGACCTGGGCGACCAGTCCCTGCAATGTGAAAAGCCTCAGCAACGATCCGCGCAATATCTTCAACTCGACGAATCACATAGGAATGCTTAACAATTGGTAATGTAATGCCCCAGATATCCGTTTCTTGAAAGGCATCAGTACCGATCGCATAGGAGGGAACTTGCCCCGTGATCACCACCATCGGAATCGAGTCCATTTGCGCTGTGGCAATACCCGTCACCAGATTGGTTGCTCCAGGTCCTGAAGTCGCAACACATACACCTACATTTCCAGTGGCGCGAGCATATCCATCAGCAGCATGGACTGCGCCCTGCTCATGACGCACGAGGTAATGCTTAATCTCCCCTCTTGCCTCGAACTTATAGATTTCATCGTACACTGGCAGAATTGCTCCACCAGGGTAGCCAAAAATATGCTTAACACCCTGTCGTCTCACACTGTCGATGAGAGCAAATGCACCCGTTGTTCGCAAAGTAGCCTCCTCTAGACTCATAACTGATCTTGTTCGCGATACCAGCAAAACTTCTTTTTCAAGCATGTCCAGATACTTGTTGCTCTCTACTACGAACAAGTAGTTTGTAGCAAGTACCTTAAGTTGATAATTCGTAGCAATTATATCGATAATAACATAGACAAGCTGCCCCAAAGCTGCTAAGAAAGATGTCTTCAGTCCCAGTCAAACCGAAAAAAGAAGTTACGGCGC
>JAYUSC010000657.1:0-6333 GCA_043755885.1 Pseudanabaena sp.
CTAAATTTAGCTATCAAGAAGGTTGCGGCTATTTTTATCGGATATATAACGCAATTACCGCTTCTCACGGGCAAGGAATAAGATATCCAAATTCAGTTAGTTTGTTTTAGATAAAATTTGTTACTATCTAGAAGAAAAAGACTTGTTGAACAGTAAATATCGTTATGACCTAGCTTATAAATATTTTTTTGTAGCTAAGAGCTATTCTATGTTAGGAGCATTCACAGAATCTAAGATTTGCTATAAGCTATCTAATAAATTCTCGGAAAATCAAAAATTTACTCCAGACGGAAATTCAAAATTTGAGAAAACATATAATTTACTTGGATGGAAAGTAACTTCAGTATTAATGTATGCTTTGCAGCTTATTTCTAATAGAATAAAAAAGTTAGCCAAAAGTTAACATAGTGCGGAACAAGAGCCTCAAAATCAGTTTTATTAGTTTTAGCGTTCAACAACTTGGAACTGACGATTTAGTAAATTCATACTTGCGGAAATGGTCAGACTCATCGCGAGATATACTCCCATAATAATCAAAATCACATTTACAGGTCTTCCTGTTTGGTTAATTGTCGTCGAGGCTATGCGATAAATATCGGTGTAACCGATCGCAATTGCCAGACTAGAATTTTTAGCAATGTTTACATATTGACTAGTTAGCGATGGAATGATCACGCGCAAGGCTTGAGGCAAAACAATTTTTCGCATCGTTTGGAAGTTACTTAACCCCAAAGCTTTGGCGGCTTCAGATTGTCCCTTGGGAACTGAGAGAATCCCACCACGCACAATTTCCGCAATGAAGGCGCTGGAAAACATGGTTAAGCCTAGGACTAGAGCGCAAAACTCTGAACTCAAGGTCATTTTTAAAGCGGCGATTGTGATCCCATCTTTCGCAAGGGTGGCAAATCCCAACGAGATGCGATCGCTAGCAGATGGAAGCGTTAAAAATATGGCTGAGTACCAAAAAAACAGTTGCAATAGTAGCGGTGTATTACGAAGAATTTCCACATAAATCCTTGCAAGTTGCTTGACTAACCAGTTATTTGACAGCCGCGAAACCCCAACTGTGACTCCGACAACTGTAGCCGCAATAATGCTGACTGCGATCGCCTTCAAAGAATTTAGCAATCCGACCTGCAAAGCAACGGTGTAGCTATCTGAAGCCTTGTAAGGAAATGGCGAATCGGCAATATCAAACGAAGCAGGATCGCCGAGAAAGTCAAAACTAATTGCTAGCCCTGAATTTCGCATATTTCGAGCAAGGGTATTCCATACCAAAATACTGCAAGTAATCACGATCGCTAAAAATATCAATTGGGCGATCGTGCGCCAATTCCAGAAATTTGTCTTGAAATTATTTTGCCAACTTGTCGCGAACCTTGGATTACTTGCAGACATGGCTCAAATTGCTCTCAATATGGTCAGAAATTAAGTTTAGTATAGTCGGGTAGGCTCGCATCAATATATAATTATGCCCAAATCATCAGTCAAAATAGCTGTAGTTGGGGATGTCCATGATTTGTGGCAGCCCGTTGAAGATCGCTTAGCTCTTCAGTCCTTGGGAGTTGATTTAGTTCTATTTGTTGGAGATTTTGGTAATGAGTCAGTAGAAGTTATAAGGGCGATCGCAAATCTCGACCTGCCGAAAGCGGTTATTTTAGGCAATCATGACGCTTGGTACAGCACGTCTGCTCCTAGTAAACCCAGTAAGAAGGAATGTCCCTACGATCGCACTAAGGAAGATCGAGTACAGCAGCAATTAGATATTTTAGGCGCGATGCACGTCGGGTACAGTTGGCTAGACTTTCCTGAATTAAAGCTCTCAGTGGTCGGTGCGCGTCCTTTTAGTGGGGGAAGCTCTAGATGGAAGAAAGAAGCTTTTTATCGCGATCGCTTTAATGTTAAAAATTTTACTGAATCGACGCAACGGATTACTACATCTGTCGCTAATGCTGCCTATGACAACATAATCTTTTTAGGTCACAATGGACCGTTTGGATTGGGTAATCAGGAACATTCCATTTGTGGCAAAGATTGGAAAGCTGGCGGTGGTGACTATGGCGATCCCGATTTTGCAGATGCAATTTCTAAATCCTATCAAATGCTAAAAATAGTTCCCTTAGTTACATTTGGGCATATGCATCACCATTTGCGACTGAATTCTCAACGTACTCGTGATGCGATCGCAACTAACGATATGGGGACGATTTTCCTCAATGCCGCTTGTTCACCGAGAATTGTCAAAAATAATGATGGAGAATACCGTAACTTCTCTATTGTCAGTTTAGAATCTGGACAGATTTCCCAAATAGCCCTTGTATGGCTAAATTCGCAATGTCAAATAGTGAATGAGAATATTCTATTCCAGCGTATTCTGTAAATGATCGGCAAATGATCGGCGGCGCAAAGCGTCGCTGATCATCTTTTTTTAAATCGTTTGCAAATTTTCCATCGCTGTTTGGGCGCAATAACGCATTTCGTCAGCTCTGCGCCAAAGTTCTTGCCCAGTATGCAAATGGCGATCATCAAAATTTAGAGTGAAGTAATTTAATTCCTCAATTCCATCACTGATCGCATTGAGACAGTGATAAAGATAGCTGGCAATCCCTGCGGCGGAAGCTGGATTGGGAAACGCACGAAACAAAATCTGAGCCTTGGCATAGGAGCCACGACATTCATCAATATAGTCCTCAAAATCTTCCATCAGTCCATCATCGTAGGGATCAGCTGCAAGATCGTCGATCTGCTCGTCTAGACTATCGAGAATTAGTTCGAGAATATCGCTGATTGGTTCGTAAACTTGCTTAAACCAACGATCAAGTTTCTGATCTTCATTAAGATGGGTTGCCCGCTTAAAAGGCGATCGCGTAAATCCCTGATGCGATGATGATCCATTCGGAGCATGTTTAAGCCCAAGACTGCGATCGTAATGGGCGCGAGATTGGGGATTGCTGAGGACTTCGTAAGCGAGATTGATGGAGGCAATATCATCGTGATTATCGAGATGATGATTGCAGTCGGGGTGAAATTCTTTCACTAGACCACGATAGGCGGTTTTGACTTCGGCAGGAGCAGCGTTGTAGCTAATTCTCAGAGTCTTGTAGTGATTTGCTTGTTGGATGCGATCGCTTATCTTAGCCATGTCCTTTTGATTAATCTACGTTTGCGATAATTTTTTATGTTTTTCATACTGAATTTTTCAGGGTTTCAAGGCTCTCGAAACATTACATTTAAGCAAAGCAAAACTTTTCTGTAATGTAAACTTCAGCCGCATAAGTTCCCTAAGACTAGATAGCCCATCACGTTGTCATATAATTTAACAGCTTAACAAGATATATGGTGCATCGCACTGCGTATCTTGATTATCCCAATTCAGCAAATATTTTTACAGAAAGACACAGCCAAAAGTTATGGAAATATCTGATATCTCTGAGATTATTGAGGAGAATAACGAAGATGAACATGAAAAATCAGGAGATCAAGACAAATCTTCTAAGTCAACTGATCCTCAACAAGAGGAAAAAACAAACAACAAAAATCAACTCAATAATTACGTGGCGATCACAGTAGTTTTATTTGTCACATTTATGGGGCTGTGCCAAGTCAAAAGTGGCAATGTCGTGCAAGCCATGCAAAAAGCTCAATCCGATCGCATTGATACATGGGCGTTTTATCAAGCTCGAAATGTTCGGGCTGAGATCGCTAACTCGACGGTTGCTCAATTAAAATTACAAATGCTGGCGGTTCAGCAGCCAAAAGTGCTTGCAGAGTATGACAAAGAAATTGCCAAATACGCCGCGATCGCCACTAAACAAGAGAAAGAAAAAGATAAATTGCAACAGCAAGCCATGGATGCTGAAAAACTATACGATCAGTTGAATATCCATGATGACCAGTTTGACTTGTCAGAAGCCGCCTTTGCCCTTGCGATCGCCTTACTAGCGATGACCTCACTCACTCAAAAAGGCTGGCTTTATGGCGCGGCGATGGTTCCTGCGGCTTTTGGTTTGTTTATGGGACTAGCAGGTCTATTAAACTGGGATTATCACCCTGAGGCTTTGACAAAATATTTGTCAGAGAACACTACTCACAAGAGTAATCACCAAGCCTCAAGCTTTCCTTATCCACATTTGTAGTGATAAAAGTCGCTGAGCGACTTTTATCAGAACGCATTAAACTAAATTAAATCATGAAAAACTTCATCCAAAATCTGCTCCGTTATCCCAAATTTTTAGCCATAATCACTGGCGGTGTTCTGTCTGTAGTGATTGCCCCAATTATTCCATTATTCAAAAAACCTCTAACTGCGATCGCGATGACTACAGCGATCGTGAGCGGATTTATTGGTGTATCGCTAGTATTAAGAGCTATGCTAGGACTAGACATCGCTTAGGAGATCCTCACTCAGATTCGATTCAAAAATAAAAGTTTACTGTGTAAGTACAAAGTACAAATCTATGGCTACTACAAGACGAGTTGCTCGTGTCGCCGAATTAATTAAGCGCGAAGTCAGTAATATGTTGCTGAAAGATATTAAAGATGATCGTGTCGGTATGGGCATGGTCAGTGTCACCGATGCTGAATTGTCGGGTGATCTCCAGCATGTGAAAATTTTTGTCAGCATTTACGGCACTGAAGAAGCAAGAGCGCAAACCATGGAGGCTCTTGCCTCAGCTACAGGATTTATCAAACGTGAAGTTGGGCAAAGATTATCATTACGCCGCGTTCCTGAAGTTATATTCCATGAAGATCGCTCCTTTGAGCGTGGTGTCAAAGTGTTGTCACTAATTAATCAACTTAGCCGAGAACGCGAAGAACGGGAGTCAACCACAGAAGAAAAGGAGTCCAGTCTAAGTGATTGAGTTGATCAAGGCTGGTGGACCAGTCATGTACCCACTCATCGCCCTATCAGTATTGGCACTGGCTGGGGTCATGGAGCGGCTGATTTTTTGGTTTGCGATTATCAAGCAAGAACGAAAAACTGCTGAAAACATTTTGGAGATCGCGCGTCAAGACTTAAAACGAGCATCAGTAGCGGCAGAGCAATCCTTAAAGGTTCCCGTGGCAAGGTTTCTCTATGCTCCTTTAGCATTGGACGATCCCGATCCTGAACTATTTCGGCTCGCACTTGAAAGTACTGCTGACGATGAATTGGCGGGAATGCTCAAGGGTGAAAAGTTGCTCGAAGCCGTGATTACGATCGCACCTCTGTTGGGGCTACTAGGAACTGTGACAGGGCTAATCGGCTCCTTTTATTCTCTCAAAATTGGTGATGTTGCGGCAAATACTAAGTCGGGATCACTCACTCAAGGTATTGGAGAGGCGCTAATTACAACTGCGACAGGTTTAATTATTGCTATTTTCGCTTCGACATTTCATCGCCTATTTTCGGCACTGCAAGATCAGCAAACCAAGCTATTCATGAAAGTTGGCAATCAGTTAGAGCTTATCTATCGCCAGCAATGTCAACACAATCAATCGCGGCAGTAGCAAAAAAGGTTCGCTAAGCGAACCTTTTTTTTTGCTTATTTGGTTAATCTCATTCCCAAAAATTAGAGGCGACTAAATCATATGATTAGCGTACAATATTCGTGTAGCTGTTGCGATCGCAGTACACATATAAGTAACTTTTGGAGAAAACTATGCCGCGTGGTGGGAAACGTCAGGGAGCAGGTCGTCCTGTGGGTACTGGCAAATATAACGAGACAACCAAAGCGGTGCGGTTACCAATTAGCCTAGCTGATGAAATCTTAGAAGCACTCGCGCGCGATCCGCAACAGGTAGAGCCAGCAACTATTGTCGCATCTATTTTTAAAACAGACAGCTATACCAAATATCGAGTGCCGCTCTATCTCAATCCCGTCGCCGCAGGACTGCCTACCGCAACCGAGGACTATATAGAAGGCAAGATCGATCTCAATCGCCATCTTGTGAAACATCCTGACTCAACTTTTTTAGTTCGCGTCGTCGGCGAGTCTATGCAAGATGCGGGTATCCATCCTCGTGATTTACTCGTGGTCGATCGCTCCCTTGAAGCCATCAGTGGCAAAGTCGTCATCGCTGTTGTCGATGGAGAGTTAACCGTGAAGCGCCTGCGTAAACATCGGAACAAATTATGGTTAATGCCTGAAAATCCAAATTTTCAGCCGATTGAAATTGGCGAAAATGTGGAACTACATATTTGGGGAGTAGTCACGAACGTAATTCATGCCCTCTAAGTAGGGAGGCGCAATTCAATCAATACTTCGGACAGTTTTGAAAAACGAGAAAAAAAGCTATTCATCGTATAAGGTGCAAGTGTTGAATCAAAACACCAAATGAATAGCATTACAG
>JAYUSC010000658.1:0-2714 GCA_043755885.1 Pseudanabaena sp.
AAATACTTTAAGGAGATAAACAACCATGCTCAAAAGTTATGAAGCTACCTACGAGAACGGGCAAATTAAATGGCTGTCAGAGCAACCAGAGATTACCTCAGCCAAAATCATCGTGACCATTCTAGAAGAAACCAAACCTCAAATAAAACGTCGTTTTCCTATCCCTGACATGGCTGGCAAAGTTAAAATCTTAGGTGATATTGTTAGTCCTATTGTCGATGAAGAGGATTGGGAATGTCTGAAATAATTGTACTCGATACCCACATTTGGCTATGGCTAATTAACTCAGACTTTGATCGATTTCCCTCATCTTGGCTTGAACGCTTTGAGTTAGCCGAGATATTAGCGGTATCTCCTCTATCTTGCTATGAGATTGCCTTAGCCCAAATTCGAGGCAGATTAGAGCTAACCTGCTCTTCTAGAGAATGGTTTAGCAGAGCATTAGCGCCTGCCAAAATCGAGTTATTGCCATTGACCACAGAGATTGCAGTCAGAGCCGTAAACCTATCGCCCATTCACAAAGATCCCTTTGATCGCCTAATCATTGCCACTGCATTAGAATATGAAGCCAAACTTGCCAGTCTTGACAGCTTGTTTGCTAAATATCCTGAGCTTAAGAATTATCTCATGTAAATTAGGGAAATAACGGGAAAAAGGCGATCGCCTGCGTTCTTTAATCTCTAATAAAAAACAAGAATTTGAAAGCTCTCTCTCTATTTAATCCAGAGTAAAATTGTCTTAACCCATTCAACAAGGAATAGCTAAATATGCTACTACAACGCATCACCATAGACTGGAATATCTGTCATGGCAAACCCTGCATCAGAGGTTTGCGCTATCCCGTTGAGATGATTTTAGAACTTCTCAGTTCAGGCATGACCACCGAAGAAATCCTCGAAGACTATGACGATCTTGAGCGAGATGATATTTTTGCAGTCCTCACCTATGCCACAAAACTCAGCCAAGTAAAGAGCATCCACAAGGTTCTTGTATGAAATTTCTTATTGATGCTCAATTACCCGTGCGTTTATCCCATCTTTTAAAATCAATGGGACATGATGCCATCCATACCAAAGAATTAGCCCTCAAAAATGCCACACCAGACACAGAAATTAATACGCTCTCAATTCGTGAACAGAGAATTGTTATTACCAAAGATTCTGATTTTTAGGACTCCTTCTATGTTAGTCAGGAACCTTATAAACTTCTGCTAGTGACCACAGGCAACATCAGCAACAAAGAGTTAGAATCCTTATTTGTTAAAAACTTAGAACAGTTAAGCAGACTTTTTGAACAGCATTCTTTAATCGAAATGGGTAAATATTCAGTTACAGTACATCAATAAAAAATGAAAATACTTTAAGGAGATGAACAACCATGCTCAAAAGTTATGAAGTTGCCATTGAAGGCGATCGCATTACATGGCTAGGTGCAAAGCCAAACTTCCAGACAACTCGCGCCATTATTATAGTTGCCGAAGAGAATAAAGTCACCCCAATTAAAAAACGCTTTCCATCAAAAGCGATCGCAGGTAAAGGCAGAACATTAGGCGATATCGTCAGCCCCATCGTTGATGAAGAGGATTGGGAATGTCTGAAATAATTGTGCTAGATACTCATATTAATAAAACTATGATCAAACAAATTACCTTAGAAGTTGAAGCACCGATTGCCGATGCATACCAAAATGCAACCCCAGAACATCGTCAAGCACTACAGGCGATCGTTAGCTTATATCTAAAATCTATTTACATTTCACAACCAAAAGGAGTTAGCCCCGATCAAGAAATCTCTAACAAAAAGCCAAAGCGGACAACACCCGCGCATCTGATTGGCAAGGGCGAAACGTTAGGCGATATTGTTAGCCCCATTGTAGATGAAGAGGACTGGGAATGTCTGAAATGGTAATTCTCGATACTCACATTTGGTTTTGGCTTATCAATGGAAGTTTTGAGCGCTTTCCTTCGCAATGGGTAGAGCAAATTCAGCAATCAGATATAGTTGCAGTATCAGCAATATCTTGCTATGAAATCGCTCTAGCTCATAACAAAGGCAGATTAGCGATACATATTCCCGTTCAAGATTGGCTTACTGATTCGTTATCTCCCGCAGGGATTGAACTATTGCCACTGACTCCAGAAATTACAGTCAGAGCCGTAAACCTATCGCCCATTCACAAAGATCCCTTCGATCGACTAATTATCGCCACTGCATTAGAATATGGTGCAAAACTTGCCAGTGTTGACAACTTATTTGGTAAATATCCCGAACTTGAGAATTACCTAATGTAAAGCCAAAAAACGATAATTACGGGAGGTTGCGATAATTGTCACAATGATATTGTTCAAAAAGAATTGCTCAAAAGGAAAGAAGCACCCATTGGGTGCTTCTTTCCTTTTAATATGCGTCTTGCAACTCGTAGAAGTCGGGAGTGACGTAATCCTTTCGCATCGGATAGCCAATCCAGTCTTCAGGCATCAAAATCCTCTTGAGATTAGGATGTCCTTCGTAGACGATGCCGTACATATCAAAAGTTTCGCGCTCTTGCCAAAAACTATCGCCAGCGCCAGCATCATAACCACATTGACACATCATGTAGTTAAAGCCATAGGCATACAGCGCTGTTGAGAAGGGTAGAAGAAACTCACGATCGATTTTTAGGATTGGTACGCCTTGCTTATCTAAGCCCAAAAACTCATGCTCAAAGCCATTGCT
>JAYUSC010000659.1:0-6325 GCA_043755885.1 Pseudanabaena sp.
GCGGCATAGCTCAAAGGCAATTTTAGCGGGATCTTGAAGACGGGCTTCTTCAGGCAATGCAGCTAATTCTAAAGTTGTACCAAGAGTGAATAGATAGGGGATTTCGGCAAGTCGGGCGGGTGGTAGCGATCGCACTTCTAGTAAAGCTTGTGCTAATTCGAGACTATTACTTTCGGTTTCTCGATGAGCGAGATTGAGTAAAGTGATTAAAGAGAATGAATTATCAGGTATTTGCTTACTGGCGGTGATTAGTTGATCAATGATTTTGGGACGTAGTTGGAGATCGCTTGTCATGCGTTCATAATCAGAAAGCGCAAAATCAACTATTTCCCGAATCACAAAGGCAATCTGAACTGCCCAATAAAAACCTTGATAGGTGCGTCCAGATTGCCAAGCAGCAATGATTGTATCAATTTTTTGGATGGTTTCGATCCGATAAACACGCTGTTCTAGATTGTGAATCCGTTGCTCATGATCATTTAACTGGATTTGTAAATGTTCAGTAATTTGTTTGAGAATATCAATTTCTTGACGATGATTGCGAAGGGCGTTACGGGTTTCTAATAGCTTTGTTTGCGTAATTTCTAGAGCAACGTTACTGATTCGCAAATTGTCGGCTAGAGCTAATATCCATTGATGCAGGGATTTAATGCCGACATTGAGGTTACTGGCAATCAGGATTTGCCGATCTCGATCGCTGCCTGTAACTCCATCAAACAAGCGTCCAATAAAGCCACGATTTTGACGAAAGCGGATCAGGTCATCATTTACTTGAATCCCATTAACTAGATCCACCAACACCTTATCGCTGATAATGGGGACTTGTTGCTGTAAGTCTTGTAGTGATTGATCTGCAAAATTTATCATTGGGTTATTTATTCGCTGCGATCGCTTGTTGCCAACTGGTGACGATATCTTCTTTTTTGATACCTGCCGCGATGAGTGTATCAACTAATCCTTCCTCAAAGTTGTCTTCTTCGATGATGACTTGGCGATCACTGTTATCTTTTTCGATGAGTCGCGCATGAAATAGGACACTATCCATCCAGCGCTGTTTATCCCAACCTGTCGCAAGAACTAGAAAATGTCCAGATTCAGCATCACAAACTGGATAAAGTTTGATTGCTTGCAGACTAGGCTGATCGATTGTGGCATCCTGTACTGTTTTTTTGAGGATGTCTACATACTTTAGTGAGTTATCCATTTGACAATTACCTCCTGATCTGGATTATAGATTAACAAATTAATTTTATTACGTTGGATGGCTATCTGGAAGATTGGTCTTTGAAATTGTGAAGTATACACAGCTTGACTTATAGCCAAAAACAATTGGCGCTCAGGTTCTTGTTCTTCTAAAGCCCATTGGTAAAGTTGAAGTTGACCCATAGTTTTCTCCAGTTCGCTAATTACCGAAGAAGCATCAAAATCTTTGATCTCAACGGCTATTTTACGTCCTTCTTTTTCGGCTGTAAAAAGCTTTTCGGCTCCTAAATCAGCTTTTAAAAGTGTCTGTCCAAGAACCAAGATTAAGGGATCGCTGGTAATTATCCATCCATCTTTTTCAAGGGTGCGGCGTAAAGGAAAATGTAAATCATCTCGTCTAGACATTATTATTTTCCTTTCGGTAAAAGTTGCTCAACAGAATTTTTGCGAGTATGAACATCGTGAATCAAACTTGAACTAGTAATAGAGATTTCCTTAACGGCAATTCTTAATGCTTCTTTTTTCTCTTCGGTCAAACTCATAGATTCTTTCAAAATATTTCGATAGCGACTCAAAAACTCATTTAATTCGTTAAAATGTGAATCAAGAGCATTTTGAAAGTCTTTATCTATATACTCAAAAACTTTTGTGCTAATTTGATCAATAGAGTCTTGAATTGATTGGTTTATTCTTGCGGATAATTCTTCAATCGATACTGTGTAGTAATTTTCGTCACGAGTTACACGAACCATTTGAGGGATTTTGAAGAAAAATAGAAAGTAAAAAGATCTATCTTCGTAATACTCTTTTTGTCTTGTTTCTTGGCTAGCATCAAGATTAAAATCGATATAATTCGTCAAATCATTGGCTGAGAACATATCGGGGAGTTCTATTGAAACATTGAACTTCTCATTTAATCTTTTTTGAGCTTTTTCAATGATGGGCTTGGTTTGCTGCTTAATATAAGACTCAATACTATTATGAGAAGACTGTACTTGATTCCAAGATATTTCTCTAGCTTCATTCATACGACTAGCGATAATATCTTCAACAAAAGAAATTACTTCATCAATAAATTCTTTAGCTTTTATATCTGAAGCAAATTCAATTTTACCAGTACCTTGATACTGGTCTAGCAAATCAAAAAAGCTGCTAACTTGCAAGCGGATTTTTTTGATTCCTGCGGCTTCTCTCTGTTCTCGATTATAAAACATATATTTCAATTCTTCATCACACTCATCTTTAACACTGTTAAGGCAGCGTTTTAATTGATTTTTAAGATCTTTTTTAAGTTGCTCAACTCTTTGCGTGACTTTGATTTGACTGCTTTGTAATTCTTGTAGATCTTTTCCGAAAGCATCAACCTCTAATTGAAGCTCTTCAATACTCTTTCCAGATGCGTCTTTAGCAACATTTAACTCATTTTGAAGATTTGTAAGAATTATTCGAGATGTATCAAGTGCATCATCTAGACTTCTTGGCGCTGATTGTAGCATGAGGGCTTTTACTGCTTTTTCTAAAAAATCAGCAAATCCAGATTTATTCCAAATTCGCTCAGCTACGCTTTGCATACGCTCCATATCAGCATCTTGGAACTCATCTTCCCACATATCACCAAAAGCTTGCTGGGCTAAAAGTTCTGCGGTTTCCATTTTTTGTGGCTTTTTAATATGAGTGTTGATAGATAATTCATGACGGAAATTTGAAGCATAAGCAGCACGGCTAGCGGAAATCTCAAAAACTCTATCTGTATTAGCAGATATTTCAAATTTATTTTCAACATAATCTAAGACTTCCTCCTTAGTCATACTATTTTTACCTCTACGTTGGTCAATTTTATTTATGAGAACATATATACTTTCACGTCCTTTCTTAATCGCAGCTACTTTCTCAACTTCGATTTTTACTTTTTCAGATGCTTCTGTATCTAGCTGTGTGTAGTCTAATACAAGTAGAACAATTGAACTTCTTTCAAGTTGTATCTTAAGGATATCTTCTAAAAATTTGTTGTCTCCTTGTTTATTTGGACCTGGAGTATCGACAATAACTAACTTGCCAACTCCATTTAAAGGAAGTTTTGATTCCGCTTTTGGAAAGGGTACTTGAACACGAAGGTTTGTATCACCAAAAGATTCTATCGTAGAAGGTGTTAATAGACTACATAACCTCACTGTATCATTAATTTGAATCAAGACTTTTTGTATTGCTTCAGTCCCAGACACTAGAGAATGAGAAGGGATACTGGAAGTCTCTTGAACCTGTGTAAGAAGAGTCTGTAAGTGAGGGTGTGAAGCAATTGCTTGTCTAGCTTTGTCAAGACCTATTTTTTTTATTTCTCGTTTTAAGCTTCTCCAAGATACCTTAATCAAATTGGATCTACTATCTATGCTCATAGTGGGTTCATTGATATCTTTTGAGAAAACGATTTCGGTTGGCAAGATAGTCATCTCAGAATTACGACTTGGCAAAATATCTTGCCCCACGATCGCATTAATGATCGTTGATTTACCCGCCTTCATCGGAGCAGCGATCGCCATGCGTAGCTCTAAATTTTTGACCTTAGTAATCTCATTTTCAATGCTTTTAGCGTGTTCTGCATAGCGGCGCTCTTTGCCATCTGATGACTCTAATTTTTTGCTTGCATAGTTCATCAAATCTCGAACTTGTGTCAAAACATCAACTACAGATTTCTGAATTGCATGGATATCAGGCTTTAGAGCGTCATTAGACATAAATTGATCACCCCTTGTATGTTGATGTTTTGAGAATTATCTATGACTATAACTTGAAGATGCTTAAAAATAAGAGTTAATGACAAGAATATCATTATGGACTTAATGGCGATCGTCTGAGACATAAAATTTTAGTGTACTCAATAGGTTACAAAAAAGGACTAACTTTAATCAGCAAAGCTCTCAAGTTCTTATGAGGAACCAATTGCTCATTATGCAAACGTCCCAAAATAATCCCAGAATGTCTTTTTTGACTATGAGCAAACTCCTCAATCGCCTTACGCGAAAAAGTCGGCTTATGCTTAACCACAAACTCCTGAAGAGCTAATGGATCGATTAGCCAATTAGCAGCTAATCGATTAGCCTCAGCCTCCTCCTCATTTATATCAAGATTGCCCAAATCATCAAGATAGCTGCCTTGATGCCCCGCCACAATATGCCCCAACTCATGCATAAGCGTGAACCAAAACGCATCAATTCGGTCATATCTCAAGGTCAGCGCCACAACTGGATGTTCAGCAAGATAAAATGCCGCCCCATCCAAGTAAGTCTTACTCAAATGTGGCACAACCACAAAATGAACACCCAATGATAAAAGCAAATCAGGAATTTGCTTTACATCCTCCACATTTTCAGCAAACGTCAAAATTGTAGGAATTGCAGCTTTCAATTGCGCGAGATCAAACTTACCAACCCTTTGTTGTCTGGCACTATTTTCAACTTGCTTTGCCCATGCTAATTGAGCGATCGCTTCAGGGTTACGTTCTTGAGAACAGCGAAAATTAAGAGTTAACTTTGGTGTCTCATCAATAGAACTAATACCGTAAAAATCGCAAACTTGCCTTTCTAACTCTTCCAGTGAATCAGATAAATGAATCCATCCGCGCTTAGTCAGTTCGGCAATCGGAGCTAAATTATAAATTTGACTTTTGCGCGTAATCTCTTGGGATTGATTTTCCTTTCTTGCGAGATGTAACCGATAATTCGTTTCTAGATTTGTCCAAAACTCCGCAGAAGTACCAAAAGCTCCAGCAAAATCCAGAGCAGTTTCAGGAGTAATTTGCTTCTTAGCTTGAATGATTTCATTAATCGTCTGCGGTGGACGACCTGTAATATCTGCCAAATCTTTCTGTGTCCAACCACGAGCTTCTAACTCACGGTTCAAAATACGTCCTGGGGTTGGAACCCTTGCAGGTGCTAATGATTGACTCATAGTTACCTCTCCACTACTTTTAATTCAATGTCCAAAATCAGTGATAGTCTTCAATACCAAGAATCTGAAGGTAAAAACCTTCCTTATCTTCTTCTAATGTGACAATTAATCGCCACTGTTTATTCAGACGTAGCGATCGCTGACCTTGTTTGCCTCGCTGCCCAACTAGCTTTTCAAAACGCAGTCCCTTATTAGCATAAAGATCTCTTTCACTAAGCGCAGCAGCAATTATTGCCATGACCTCAAAGAAGTCATCAACTACATTGGGGTACTTATGGGCATTTTTCTCTTCGGTATAGAGAGCTTCAAGTTTTTTATCTTTAAAGCGAAAACGCACTTCACTACTCCAGAATACCGAAGTAATTTAAGACAGTCTGTATAATATACATTCGGCTCTAGGGTGAAACACTGAAATTAGTTTAACATGATTTACAAAAAAGTGCATAATTTATTGCAAGCGCGTAGTTTTTTAATCAAGTTAAAAGGAAACCTCAACATACAGTAATTGCGCCATTTATCCCAATAGCTACTCCCAAAAAGCATAAAATAACTACAAACACAGGACTAAGTTAATCTCCACCCATGACCTTCACAGCAGTCCTAGATAACATAGCCCGATCGCAAATCGCCACAAAAATAGGCGAGAAACTGACAACAGCCAAAAGCATATCCCTATCAGGACTATCACGCTTAGGCAAAGGACTGGTAAACACCCACCTATGCCAACAACAAACCAAACCATTACTCATCGTCACAGCCACCGTCGAAGAAGCAACCCGATGGGCTTTACAACTCCAGTCAATGTCATGGCGCGTCTATCTATATCAACCCCTTGATACATTTCCCTACGAATCTTCCCAAATCGATTTAGAAACCGCTTGGACAAGAATTGAGATATTAGGGGAACTGCTTGCCAAACCACAGCCTAATTTAGCGATCGCTACCACCATTAAAGCGCTACAGCCCCATCTACCATCCACGCAAGTCTTCCAAAAACATAGCATCTATCTCAATATCGGCGATTCACAATCAGTTAAATTACTAGCTGCTGTTTTGGCAAGATTAGGATATGTAGAAGTCAAAGAAGTAAAGGAATCAAAACAATGGAGCCGCAAAGGATTTAGTTTTGAAGTTTTTCCTGTTAATCGAAATCTACCTGTGCGCTTAAGCTGCAATC
>JAYUSC010000660.1:0-2711 GCA_043755885.1 Pseudanabaena sp.
AGAAGGGGAGCAAGATTGCTGTCTTTTTCTTGTTCCCCTCTCCTGCGGGAGAGGGGCTAGGGGTGAGGGCTTTGGTTAACTTCTACGTAACATGAGTTATATAGATCATTTTTTTTCTTGGGGTTCCCTTATAGTTAATATCGAGATTAGAATAAATTGAGATGAGTGATCGCAGGAGCAACCCCAATGACTCAAACAATTGCACGAAAGACATCACTGTACTTCTTAAAAATGTTTGACGATTGCTTTGAAACTTCTCTAAATGTTGATTTTTGGGAAGAGTCAAAATAGATAATTCGCGATCGCCTATTCATTCTCTTAACTTGCGATCGTACAGCTCAAAAATCAATTAATTAGATGAGCAGGAATGGATCAAAAACAAACCTAACGAACATACGAATGGATTGATAAGAGAGTTCTATTCTAAAAACAAAAACTTCAAAACTGTGAAAGAAGCAGACTTCTAGAAAGCAGTAAATTTGATCAATCATAGACGGAGAGAACCACTTGACTATCATACCCCTTACAAAGTATTCTCTGGGGCATCAGAAATCGTTTCACTTCAGATTTGAATTGGCGCATTATGTCTACCGAAACTCTATTTCAACAACTTAAACATCCCAATCCCAATCTTCGCAATCAAGCGATGTGGGAACTTGCCGAAAACTATGACGAAGACATCATTGCTAAGTTAATGAGCATCCTTGATGAGCAAGATACGACCTATCGCCGCGCCGCAGTTAAAACCCTAGGCGAAATTGGTCATGCGACCGTGACTCCCTTAGTTGCAGCGATGCTCAACAGTGAAAATGTGACGGTGCGAGGCAGTGCCGCTAAGGCAATCGCCCAAGTGGTGATTTGTCATCCTGATCAGCCGTTGTCAGATGAAGGTGTACAGGGTTTAAAAACAGCGTTACAAGATCCTAATCCTGTTGTCAATATTGCGGCGGTGATGGCGATGGGCGAGATCGGTGCGCCTGTTGTTCATCTTTTGATTGAGGCTCTGGCAGAGACTGATAATCCTGCTTTGGCGGTTTCGCTGGTCAATGCGATCGCCTCAATTGGTGATACTCGTGGCATTGATGTGCTGCAAGCAATCATTAATGATGAGGCAGCGGATTCCTATGTGCGCGAGACGGCGATTAGTGCTTTATCTCGGTTGGAGATGATCGCAGGATTTAAGAGATGACAAGCTTAGGTTAATATGCTAGCAGTCTTTTTTGAAGGAAAACCTCCCCAATACCATGTCTGATCCCAAAGTTAGCGCCGCCGTCGCCAGTCTCTATAATACTTACCCTTTCCCGCCAGAGCCAATCCTAGATGAGCCACCACCAGGGTATAACTGGCGCTGGAATTGGCAAGCTGCTTATAGCTTTTGTACTGGACAAAAATCTGCTCAAGACAATATTCGGATTCTTGATGCTGGTTGTGGATCGGGAGTTAGTACAGAATATCTCGTCCATCTCAATCCCGAAGCGACTGTAGTAGGCATTGATCTCAGTGAAGGAACTCTTGCCGTTGCCAAAGAACGCTGTCAAAGATCGGGCGCAACTAGAGTCGAATTCCATCATCTCAGCTTATTTGACGCGGATCAATTGGAAGGAGAATTTGACTTAATCAACTCCGTGGGAGTCCTGCACCATACATCCGATCCGATTCGAGGAATTCAAGCTCTAGCAAATAAGCTGGCTGCTGGAGGATTGTTGCATATCTTTGTTTATGGCGAATTGGGACGTTGGGAAATTCGACTGATGCAAGAGGCGATCGCATTATTGCAAGGTGATCAACGCGGCGACTATGTGGATGGCGTAAAAATTGGTCGAGAGCTATTTGCGAACCTTCCTGAAACTAATGCTCTAAGTCGTCGTGAGAAAGAACGATGGTCGATGGAAAACACTCAGGATGCTTGTTTTGCCGATATGTATGTGCATCCCCAAGAAATTGATTACAACGTGAATACGCTGTTTGAATTGATTGATGCATCGGGTTTGGAGTTTCTGGGATTCTCTAATCCTCATGTGTGGGATTTGGATCGCTTGATTGGTAAAGTACCAAACTTAATTGCGCGATCGCAACATCTGACCGAACGTGAGCGCTACCGACTTATCGAAGTTCTCGATCCGCAGACAATCTCGCATTATGAGTTCTTTTTAGCACGTCCGCCAATTCCTAAGCAAACTTGGCAAGTTGATGCGGAGTTATTAGCAGCTATTCCTGAGCCTAGTCCCTGTATCTATGGCTGGAAAGATAGTCCTAACTTCTTTGACTATAACTATCAGCTTGTGAAAATTGGTGATGCAGCTTGGAAATTTTTGAAAGCTTGCGAGGATAATCAAACCAAACAACAAACTGTCACCCAGATTTTGCAGTCCGTTCAGGCAAGTTTAGAAGATGTGCGATCGCTACAAAAACAACAAATTATTCTTTTGACCAAAATCTAATCAGGACTCCGTGTTTCCCCATGCAATATCGTCTAAATAATTACTGGCAAAAGTTTTTACCTTGGCTAGAATCCTCTGCGATCGCAGCTTGGGGAATCGTGCTGCTGAAGCTGTGGCTGGCTGGACAGCTATATCTTTTAGTCCATCCCAACTACATTCCCCTCAGTGTAATCGCAGGTATAGGACTAACTGTTGTGGGGCTAGCAGAAGCTTGGCGCGTTGCCAAGCGGCGACGAGGCTATACCAATAATCAGCAACATGTGAATTTGA
>JAYUSC010000661.1:0-6311 GCA_043755885.1 Pseudanabaena sp.
GCTAATTCGCCCGCGTAGCGGGCGAATTAGCTTTTTTGGGTTTTGATTTTTATTAAGCAAAGGTACTTAATATTTAGCGCTGCAAGCCATTTAGGAAATCAATGCGATTTTGTAAATCTATGAGTATTTGTTAACAAAGCCCTACAAATTATTGTAGAGTCAGAATGCTGTTCTAGTTTTAACGGGGATCAGCCGTTAAAAAGTGAAATCAAGTAAATTGCTTGTGTTTGCTTAGTTTTAAAATGGGGAAAGTTTGGTGAAAGTCCAACGCTGTACCGCAACTGTAAAAGCTGTCATGGTTACAATCAGCTTAAAGTCAGGATGCCCGCTAGAACTAGTTTAATTATTTATATCTGCGAGTTACAGATCATGAATCTATCGAAAAATTTCTCAAATAAATTTGGATCAGTTCAGGCTAAAGCCATTGCGATCGCCTTTGGATTTAGCTTTTTGGTATTTGCTAGCCCCGCATCGGCTCATCACCCGATGGGCGGCAAAACGCTTAGCACATTTTTGGAAGGCTTTTTGTCAGGATTAGCCCACCCTGTGATTGGGGTCGATCACCTTGCTTTTGTTGTGACTGTGGGTTTATTTGCCGCAGTTAAGCCTCAAGGAATCTTCATTCCCTTATCCTTTGTTCTATCCGCAATGCTTGGTGCAGGACTTCATTTGCTAGGCGTAACTCTGCCAGTAGTTGAATTGGTTGTTTCTGCTTCAATTTTGTTATTTGGGATTTTGTTGGCAATCAAGAATAGCCCCAATTTATTAGTGATGATTGCCTTGTCTGCCGCCGCAGGTTTATTTCATGGCTATGCATATGGCGAAGCGATTTTTGGCGCAGAAACCACTGCTTTAGTTGCTTATTTGGGTGGCTTTACCGTAATTCAGTTAGTAATTTCGGACGCAGCATTTTTTGTTGGTCGGAAAGTCCTCAAGGGTGATTTTCCTCAAGTATCGCCTAGCCTAAAATCAGCGGGTTTAGTAATTTGTGGAATTGGCGCTGCATTTTTAGCCTCGAATATCTCCTCCATGATTCTGCCAATGCCTAAGGTTTAGGTAGATATCTTTCATTAAAAGTAGTGGCAATTCATGAATTGCCACTACTTTTGATTTTTTACCTCCAAAATGTGAACTTTTCAATTTTTTAGAGAGAATTATGGCAGCGAAAATACCTGTAACCGTGATTACTGGATTTCTAGGTAGTGGCAAAACTACTTTAATTAGGGAACAGTTACAAAATAATCAAGGACGGCGAATTGCGGTACTTGTCAATGAGTTTGGCGAGATCGGCATCGATGGCGACTTACTGCGTTCTTGCCGCGTCTGCGATGAGGATGGCAAAGAGATTATGCCTAACATCGTGGAATTGACGAATGGCTGTCTTTGCTGCACCGTGCAGGAGGAATTTCTGCCGACCATGCAGGAACTTCTGAAAATACGCGATCGCATTGACTGCATCCTCATCGAAACATCGGGTTTAGCATTACCCAAACCTCTGATTCAAGCCTTCCGTTGGCAAGAAATTCGCAATGCGGCGACAGTTGATGGTGTGATTGCGGTTGTCGATTGTGAGGCGGTGGCAAGTGGAAGATTGGTGAGTAATCTTGATGCTTTAAATGCTCAACGTCAAGAAGACCCAAATCTTGATCATGAAACTCCGATTGAGGAGCTATTTGAAGATCAGTTAGCATGTGCGGATTTGGTGGTATTGACTAAGACCGATTTGGTTGATGCTGAAGCTCAAGCCAAGGTGCAGGCTTGGTTAAAGCAAGAATTGCGGGATGGTGTGAAGGTCGTTGCTTGCGATAGTGGCAAAATTAGCTCTGAAGTTCTGCTTGGCTTTAATGCGGCGGTTGAAGATGATCTCGATGCGCGTCCTAGTCATCACGATACGGAAGAAGAGCATGAGCATGATGATGATATTAATTCGATTAATATTGTCACCGATAAATCTTTTGAGCCAACCCAGTTACTCGCCGCGCTCAAAACTGCGATCGCAGCTCAGGAAATCTATCGGATCAAGGGCTTTGTGAATGTGCCGAATAAACCGATGCGAATGGTTTTGCAGGGTGTAGGCGATCGCCTTGAGACGAGTTACGATCGCCTCTGGGCTAGTGACGAGACGCGCCAAACGCGATTGGTATTTATCGGTCAAGCTTTAGTGCGATCGCAGATTGAAGCGGCGCTTAATCTATAAACCTATTAAGGGCGCAACGCGCCCTTAATAGGTGATTATTTCTTGGGAATTTTTGTTTTGCAATCTACTACTGCTATTTGTCCGAGTCTTTTTAATGCTACTTCTGCTCAAGATGGCATCCTTTCGCGGATGCGCTTACCTGCGGGTTTAATTACCTCTACGCAATGTGAGGTAGTTGCCAATATCACTAATCAATTTGGTAATGATCAAATCCAAATTACCAATCGCGCTAATCTGCAAATCCGTACCAGTCAAGCTCTCAGTTCTGATACTCTTCTCGATCTGCAAGACTATGGGCTGGCTTCTAGTCTTGCCATCACTGACGGGTTACGCAATATTATGGCGAGTCCCACGGGTGGTATTGATCCTCATGCCCTGATCAATACAATTCCTTTTGTTAAACAGTGGAACTTCTATCTCGCAAATCATCCTGAATTAGAGATTTTATCTAATAAATTTAGTGTTTGCTTTGATGGTGGTGAACTAGTTAACGTTTGCGATCGCCCTAATGATATTTGTTTAGTTGCTGTCAAGTTTGATCACGAGATTTATTTCGATTTGCATCTAGGTTTGGGCGATCGCGGTGATGCGCCAGTGGCTGTAGGTCGATTAATTCATCCCAAACAGATGTTAGAAGTTATGGCAGCTTTAACCGAAGTTTATCGCGAATATACAGAACAAAAATTAAATCAAGCGAATTCTTGTACCCGATCTCCTCGACTAAGAGAAATGATCAGTACTTGGGGTGTAGAAAGTTATTTGCAACTTGTTGAAGAGAAGCTGGGTTATGGATTAAGACCCTCACCCCTAGCCCCTCTCCCGCAGGAGAGGGGGACAAGAGTCGAGTACAGACATTTGGGTATCCATGCCCAAAGTCAATTAGGACTTGCTTATATTGGTGTGGTCATTCCGTTAGGAAGATTGACAGCGCTTCAGTTCCGAGGCTTAGGTGATTTGGCAAGACAATATGGTGGCGGTGCTTTGCGGTTAACACCTTGGCAAAATATTCTCATTACGGATATTGCAGAGGCTCAAGTTGAACAGGTAACGAGAGAAATTAATGGCTTGGGCTTATCTATTTCTGCGAACCATCCCTATGCTGCGATCGCAGCTTGTTCTGGTTACACAGGCTGCAAGTCAGCCCACACGAATACACAGGCTGATGCGAAGAAAGTCGCTGCTCATTTAGAAAGCTGCATCCAACTTGATCACCCGATTAATATTCATTTTTCAGGATGTGACAAGTCTTGCGCTCAGCATCATCCCAGTGATATCTGTTTAGTTGGGATCGCATCTGGGACAGATGTGGAAACTTACAAGGTTTATGTGGGTGATGGCGATACAAGTTTTGGTCGAGAGCTATCAGAATATGGGGCTGAAAATATATCTACGCTGATTGAAAAATTATTGAAAAATTATCAAGATCAGCGTCAAGATGCCACCCAAACTTTTCGAGAATTTATCAATCAAAAACCATAAAAAAAGGTGGCGCATTGCGCCGCCTTTTTTTATAATTGTCAAAATGGCAACGCCATTTTGACAATTGGGATTAGATATCTAGATCAGCAAGTCCTACCTTCGAGCCGTAAGTCTCGATAAATTCTCGACGCGGCGCAACTTTGTCACCCATCAAGATTGTGAAAATGCGATCGGCTTCGGCAGCATCTTCGATGGTCAGACGTTTTAGCGATCGCGTAGCAGGATTCATCGTGGTTTCCCATAACTGCTGCGGCATCATTTCGCCCAAACCTTTGAAGCGCTGAATGTTGTAGTTAGCATTAGGTGGGAAAGCGGCGATCGCTTCTCTCAAATCGCGCTCAGTGTAGCAGTACTGAGCATTTTTGCCACGCTCCAGTTTATAGAGTGGAGGGCAACCGATATAGATAAATCCGCGATCGAGTAGCTCGCGTTGATAGCGATAGAAGAATGTTAGCAATAATGTGCGAATATGCGCTCCATCTACGTCTGCATCCGCGAGGAGAATGATTTTGTGATAGCGCAGTTGTGACTCATTAAAGTCTTCGCCTTTAATCCCCAAACCGCAGCCTGTAATCAGCGCTTGGATTTCATTGTTTTTATAAATCTTGCTGTCATCGGCTCTCTCAATATTGAGAACTTTACCGCGCAAAGGTAGAATCGCCTGATAATGGCGATCGCGACCTTGCTTGGCGCTGTTATGTACAAATATGCCACTAGCAAGGGCAAAGTTATGGGTGCTTGGCACTTCGATGTCATAGACATCGATACGATCGGTTAGCTTCTCAATCTTGACAATGCGGTGATTGTAATTAGCAACAGCCTCAACTGCAAGTTCAGAATTACCTTCAAAATAGCGATCGCAGAATGTTTCAAACTTGAGCAGGGATTTATCGCGAGTATCAATACGATAAGCACGATAGGCATCTAGATCAAGACATCCACTCTCGACTGCGATCTGTTTGAGAGCAGCTAGTGTCTTGCGGTAATAAGTCTGTTGCAACGCAGATTTACGCTTTGCTCTAAAACTATCAGTCCATTGCTCACTAGTTTTGACACGCCGCCAGTCAATCAACTCTTGATCTTGCCATTGTTTTTGAGCGATATCTGATAAATACTGTCTAGCTTCAGGATTTTGCTCGAAATATTGTTGTGTCCGCTCAGACTGCAATTGACGGTTTTCAGGGTTACTCCAATACTCTTGTTGGCTTCGATCTAGCTGTTCACGATTTGCTTGTTGATAATCAGGATTGCTTTCATAAAACTCACGCCATTTAGCCGTCATATAGGCTTTGTAATCAGCATCTTGCCATTGAGCTTTTGCTTGCTGCGAGAGAATTTCTCTGGTTGCAGGTTCTTGCATTCTTTTACTCATGCGATCGCGAAATTCTGTAGTGGTTTTCAACTGACGGCATTTTTCAATCACATCAGGGCGATGCAAGGTTTTAGAAAGGTTCAATCTATGTAATTGCAAATGATCTGAGACAGACAACCGTTGCAAATTGGTGGGATTGTTGTTGAGTTTATTAAAATCAACATGATGACAATGCTCTCCCTTCTCTGCTTGGTATACACCTTGATAACGGTTGTACCAATCAGCAATCATGTGGGTAAACAACCAACCATCAGAGCGCGGATTCCAAACCATCTCATAACCGTCAATTGTAATCCCCTTATCTTGCTTGGTGGAAAGCTTTCGATAAAGAGGCATTAACGAATCATCAGTTGTCAGTTCAGCCGCCGCCTTATAACTGCGATCGCGCAACATGAACAGATGATCAGGCGTACAAACTAGCTGTTCTCCATTATCAAGAGTGACTTGAATTACTTCAGCATCTTGCTTTGTAATTCTGGCGTTAGTAATGCGCTCAACGCCAACAGTGCCATCATTACGAATCGTGTAACAGAAATTTTGTTTGCCAGTCTTTTCTTCTTCTACCAATTGGTTAAAGCTAATATTACGTCCATCTGCTAAAGCTACAAGCGTATCACCAGAAAAACAACCACCCGCCGAATCGCCCTCAACTATGAAGATTTCGGATAACTTAGGATCGCGGGAACTGCAATCAGCGAGCTTACCTGGTAAAGTCGAAGACTCCAATGCTGATTTACGGCGGACTAGCTCACGGGCGCGACGGGCTGCCTCAGCAGCGTTAAAAGCTTGCAGCGCTTTGTCGATAATTGAAATGGCTACAGCAGGATGAAATTCTAGATATTCATTAAGAACTTCACCAACGAAAGAATCGACAATGCCGCGTACTTCTGTATTACCTAACTTGGTTTTAGTTTGTCCTTCAAATTCAGGATCGGTAACTTTAACTGAAATTACGGCGGTTAAACCTTCCCGAACGTTTTCACCAGCAAGGTTTGATTCACCCTCTTTGATCTTTTTCAAACGTCTTGCGGTCGCATTCATCGTTCGCGTGAGGACGGTTTTGAGACCCTCTAGGTGAGTACCACCATCGATGGTGCGAATATTATTGGCAAAGCCGAGAACGTTATCGTTGTAAGAATCGATACACCATTGCAAAGCCACTTCCACCACGACATTATCGCGTTCGCCAATCACATAAATAATGTCAGGGTGAATTGGTTCCTTATCGCGGGTCATGTAGGCGACATATTCACGAATACCGCC
>JAYUSC010000662.1:0-2707 GCA_043755885.1 Pseudanabaena sp.
CCGCCGCCACATTTTTGGGTTTTATATGGATCATTTTTTCCTTGGAGTTCCCCTAAAATCCTAATCTGATCGTCAAGAATCACCCCCTAGCCCTTGTCCTCGTTTGCTGTAGAAAGCGCAATTGACGCAAAGGAATGATCTTGATCTAGTGAGATAATATCGAAATATAGACAACTTGGCTTTACTTAATGAACCAAACAAGGTTTGATGCTTTGATCATCGGCAGCGGTGCTGCTGGACTTTATACTGCGCTTCGACTTACAGATTTAGCACCAAACTGGCGAATTGGTTTAGTGACTAAAGATAACTTGGCAAATTCGGCTAGTGACTGGGCGCAAGGGGGGATTGCCGCAGTTATCGACAAAAATGATGCGCCCCAGTTTCATGGCAAAGATACATTAGCCGCTGGGGTTGGTCTATGTGAAACCGAGGCAGTGGATGTATTGGTTAACGCCGCGCCTCGACAAATTCAGCAACTGATCGCCTTGGGCGTAGACTTTGATCGCGATGAAGATGGTAGCTTGGCTCTCACGTTAGAAGCCGCCCACTCCAGACGCAGAGTATTACATTCAGCCGATACCACAGGTCGAGCATTGGTGTCAAAGCTAGCAGCAGCAGTGCTGCAAAATCCTAGTATTCAGGTTTTGAGTACAACCCTAGTTTTAGATTTGTACATGGAACAGGGACGCTGTGGTGGTGTTTTTTATCTAGATCAAGATCAGGAAATAAGCTGCTTGATTTCGCCAGTGGTAGTCTTGGCAACAGGCGGCGGCGCTCAAGTGTTTTCACAAAATACTAATCCCGACTCAAGCACGGGTGATGGTGTTGCGATCGCATGGCGGGCAGGAGCCGTAATTCGCGATATGGAATTTGTGCAGTTTCATCCAACGGCTCTTGCTTTGCCTAACGCCCCCAGATTTCTGATCAGTGAAGCAGTGCGTGGTGAGGGAGCGCATTTGATCGATCACCACGGCGATCGCTTTGCTTTTAATTATCATCCTAAGGGCGAACTAGCTCCTAGAGATGTCGTCAGCCGCGCCATCTTTAACCATCTTCAGCAGACAAAGGAAACCACTGTATTTCTCGATTTACAGCCAATTCCCAAAGAGAGGATCGCTCATCGCTTTCCGAATATCATCAAAATCTGTCAAAAATGGCAAATTGATGTTTTCTCCACGCCGATTCCTGTAACTCCCGCAGCCCATTATTGTATGGGAGGTATTGTCGTGGATTCCTATGGAGCCACTTCCATTTGTGGGCTGTATGCAGTCGGTGAAACTGCGAGTACGGGCGTACATGGCGCTAATCGCCTAGCCAGTAATTCTCTCTTGGAATGCTTTGTATTTGGCGAACGTTTAGCAGAACAGGTCTGTTCTCAGCAAACGCAGATTTTTAATGTCCCAAAGGCGATCGCACCCAAACTCGAAAATCATGATCATTCGGCAACTATTCAACAGATTAAATCTGGAATTCAAAATCTGAGTTGGCAAGCGGCAGGAATCTGTCGAGTTCAATCTAATTTGGAAATTGCTTTGGCACAAATCCCCTTATGGCAAACCGAATTAGCTGAACTTGCCGAACCTTCACGCCTATGGATCGAGACTCGTAATCTGACCGATTACGCATATTTATTAATGCGATCGGCTCTATTTCGCACTGAAAGTCGCGGCGCTCATTTTCGTTCTGATTTCCCTGATACTGATCCGATCTGGCAGCTCCACACAATTATCGAAGGTCAAGAAATCAGGCGTTCTCCCGCTTTGTTGTAGCTGTTGCCAGTAATGACCCAAAAGAGAGTTGCAGCTACTGCTCTGGAATAGAATCCATCTTGGCAAAACCAATCACTTGCATTTTTCCTTCCGTAAGTTCTAGCTTGAGGACTCGCGCTGTGATGCCTTTGCTTTCTAATTGCCGCAAATCCAAGACTTTATTCAATCCTTCTGTAAAAGCTCTGGCAATGCGATCGGGGACAGGAGTTCCTGCCAATTCGATTTTAGGATTGATGATTTGGAGTTTTGTGCCACCAATAGTTTTTATTTGTGCATTAACTGAAACATCTAGACTGGTGACTTTGGGCTTAGCTGCTGTTGGTTGCGACATTAAAGTTGCCGAGAGACGGATGTGATCGCCTTCCAAAAAAGTTACTTCTGGATTGATCAGATCGAGGATTTCAGGATTTTTATTAGTTCCAGTAATATCAATGCTGAGATTCTTAAAGGAAGGCTGAACGTTTGGCGATCGCAGAGCCGTATTAATATCTTCAGAACGCAAAACGACTCGCGCAGCAGCCTGTAATGGACGGCGCAAGACAATTTTGCCAGATTGCAACAAGTTCGGATCGATGCTAATCGGATCAGTTTCTAGATCAATCTGATCAATTCGTAAAAATTCTAAAACGTAAACTCCACGACCAGCAACACGGATGCGATCGACGTTACCCAAAAGAAGCTGATAATTAGGAGCGTTATCAACTCGCACCTCTAGGACATCAGCCCGTACAATTTGCCCACGCAAAAAGTCCGTTGCGATTTTGTCGATCGCAATTCCTGGTGCGCCTGCTAAACCTAAAACCGTGGTGAGTAACCCAGCAAATAATTCCATAAAAAGGAGATGAGTGTATCTGTGATCATAAACCAAAACCCAAAAATTAAAAGCGACACATAGCTTAGGATCGCAAATTAAATAAAACCCAATATTGGTGAGGCGG
>JAYUSC010000663.1:0-15782 GCA_043755885.1 Pseudanabaena sp.
GTACTGTTCGCTTGGTTACCATGAACCTTTTTGCAACTTTGCGGATTGATGTATTTCCTGCTTCGTAGGCTGTTACGATCTTCTCTCTGAAATCTAGGGAATATGCTGGCATAAGTCTATTTCTTCCTGTTTTCCTTGTTCTATCTATTGTACCCCTTAATGCCTCAATAGGCTGTAATGATGACCAATCATAAAACTTAATTGAATTCCATGTTTTTAATAATATAAATTCGATAAATGAATGAAAAAAGCTATTTTCTGAAAAGGATTTCTTTGAAAGGAGTGGATCTTTGCATAATTAGACCTGTCGGGAAACAAAAGCAAGGTATAGAAGCAACTTCACATTTATTTCTGTACTTCAATCCATATGTGAATACAAAAACTATAAGTACAATACCTAGAACCCACATTCCGCTCGTAATAGAAGGGTAAAATAATTAACGAAAGGCAATGTAGAAGGCGAGAGAGAGGAAACAAGAATGAATAGAGATATGACAGTATCGAACCTAGACCATCTAGGAATAGTAGCAGGAATAATCGACGAGATGGGAATCGTAGAGCAGATAAACACAAAAATCGGGAGAAGCTCAAGAGAGAAAGTAAGCGCAGGGGTAATGGTAAAAGCAATGATCCTGAATGGATTAGGGTTTGTATCAGCGCCCCTGTATATGTTTAGTAAATTCTTTGAAGGAAAAGCTACCGAGCATTTATTAGGGAAAGGAATAACCGCCGAACAAATCAACGATGACCGTATCGGCAATGTACTAGATGACTTGCATGAAGCAGGATTGACCGAAACATTTTTGGAAATTAGTATGAGAGCAGTAGAGAAATATGAAGTAAAGGTAAAAACAGGACATGTAGACTCGACATCATTTCATGTAGATGGTGAATATGCTAATCAAGAAGAAGGGAGTATTGAAATCACGCATGGATATTCGCTCTTACCATCGCCCTGACTTGAAGCAATTTATAATGAACATAATCTGTGTAGGGGATGGGGATATCCCCGTGATGATGGAAGTGGTCAGCGGAAATCAAGCTGACAAAGCAAGATTTGCAGGATTATTACAAGAATTCAAGGAGCAGTGGACATTTGAGGGAATATGCGTAGCTGACGCAGCGCTATACAGTGAAGAAAATCTGGTAGCCATGACAGGACTAAAATGGCTAACGAGAGTGCCATTGAGTATGAAAGCCGCATGTGAATTAGTCGAAACGACAACTGGCTTACAAGCAAGTAAATTGAAAGGATACAGCACATCTGAATCGAAGAGTGAGTATGGCGGCATAAGCCAACGATGGATTTTAGTCGAAAGTCAAGAAAGGCTTAAATCAGATATCAAGAAATTAGACAAAAAAGTCCAGAAAATCCAGCAAAACTGTATTCAAGAGTTAAAGACTCTGACCCTACAAGATTTTGCTTGTGTTGCCGATGCGATCGCTGCTGCTGAGAAGTTATCAACCAAGATGAAATGGCATCAACTCTCAAATATTCAGACAATCGAAAAACCACATTATGCCAAGCGGGGTAAACCACAGCCTGATGCTATACCCACCAATATTAGTTATCGGGTTACCGCGACGGTGATGCCAATAGACTCTGAAATCTCGGCTCAGCGAGTTCGCTGTGGCAGGTTCATTTTAGCCACAAATATCCTTGATTCTGTACAATTTACCGCCGATGACGCTTTACGTGAATACAAGGCTCAGCAGGGACCTGAGCGTAGCTTTCGTTTTCTCAAAGACCCTTTGTTTTTTACTTCGAGTGTTTTTCTCAAGTCTGCTAAACGTATTGAGGCGTTGGGAATGATTATGGTGCTTTGCTTGCTCGTTTATAATTTAGCCCAACGGCAGCTTAGGCTTGCCTTAGCTCTTGCTCATGATTCTATTCCTAACCAATTAGGTAAGCCCACTAATTCTCCGACTTTGCGTTGGGTGTTTCAATGTTTTATGGCGGTTCATTTGGTTTCTTTTCAGGGAATTACTCAAGTTGTTAATTTGTCTCCTCTTCGTCTTCATATTTTAAATTTCTTTTCTCCCGCCTGCCGACGCTACTATTTCCTCCCTGTGCCTGTTTCTTAATTCTTTTTTTCCTTCCATTACGAGCGGAATGTAGGATTCAGTTTCTAGCGACTGAATTATCAAAAACAGAAAATTTCACCGCCGATGAGCACTTGGAGGGGTTGGCGGAGGCGGTGTTGGATTTTGGGAAGGTGGCGGATTTGGAAGTGTGGTTGACAAGTAAAAGATTCCCAACTGTAGTGGTTGAGCATTTGCGCCACAATTTCTCAACTCACCATCGAAATATAAATACGCAAATGCTTAACCCTCTTTACTTTGTAGTTAATTGTCGATAATATTTTCAATTTGCTTTTTGCGATCGCTTACAAGCCATACAACTCTTTAAACCAAGTCACAAATTTCTGAGCGCGTGGATGTTTTGGATCAAGGATTTTTTCCATTACGGCTTGATGTAACTGCCTCCCTGAGGGATTTTGCCAAGCCAGCCAAGTGTAAATATTGGCTTTGTCAATCTGGAATTCTGTAAATTTTGCCCCTTGTTTTTTGGCTGCCTCGACCGATGATTGAGCAAACTGCCATAACCTTTCGGTCTTTAGACAATGCAGATTTACACTCCAAAGCACCGCCATCCATATGTTCTAAGTCATCAATTTTTCTTTTGATACACAACATTGGTGATTCAGAATTTCTATCTATTTTTTCATTATCTATAGAAATTACAATTTCCTGTTTTACATCAAGATTATCTTGTCCAGTAATTAAAATCTTGCTGCCAATCTTAATTTGATGATTATAAAAGAGATGTCGAATTACTAATTCTGGAGTATGATTTTCTTCATTCTCAATATATTCACTACGATCAACAATAACATCACCTAATACTTCAAAATTAAGTGATGGACTTAAAAGTAACTTAATTGCTTCTAGAATAGAAGTTTTGCCACTGTTGTTAGTGCCAACGATGAGATTTAACCTGCCAAGTTGTTGCATCTCAAAGGATGGGAAGCAACGGAAATTTTCGATTTTGAGGGATTTCAGCATAATTTAATACCAGTTTTTTAAGCGCTGAAATATTTTGCGATCGCATGATGCACAATTAACGCAGTGGTTGACTGTTCGGGATAGAGTTGTTCGCTCTCATCCATAACTAAATCAACACGCTTGGCATCGAGCAAATCTAAGAGCTTGAACTGATCTTGCATATTTGGACAAGCGGGATAGCCGAAGCTATAGCGAGAGCCGTGATAGCGCTGCGCCAGAATGTCGCGAATATTATCAGGATCTTCCGCCGCAAATCCTAACTCGCTGCGAATGCGGGTATGTGTCCATTCGGCAACTGCTTCCGCCATTTGTACGGCTAAACCGTGAAAATAGAGATAATCGGTGTATTGGTTAGCTTTGAATAGCCCCTGTGCAAACTCAGTGGCAATATGCCCGACTGTGACGGCTTGTAATGGCATCACATCAATAATTCCTGACTCCTTGGGTGAGAAGAAATCAGCGATACAAAGGCGACGGAGCGACTTTTGGCGGGGGAAGACAAACGAGTTGATCGGCTTGGCGGTGGCAATATGATCAATATCTTTGGGGTCGTAAACGTAGACTGTATTTCCTTCAGCGAGAACAGGGAAATAGCCATAGATAGAAGTCGGGGCTAATAACTTCTCATTGATGATGCGTTCTTTCCATGTTTCGAGAATTGGATAAACTGTCTCTTGCAAAAATGCATCATATTCTTCGCGAGATTGTTCTTGCGGTTTGCGGAATTGCCATTGCCCTGCAATTAGAGCTTGCATATCCAGATTCCCGAATAGATCCTCAAAGGGAATATCATCACCTTGAAAAATCTTGGTTCCCCAGAAAGGCGGTGTGGGACGAGGAATATTGGTCTCTACGGATTCAGAGCGAATGATATCTAGATAGCGTTCGGCAAGTAGCGCTTCAGTCTTGGCTTTTTCTTCTTCACTAGAAATATTGTCAGCGCCAGTCAATGGCAAATCAGCCAAGTCTTCATCGAGAAAGCCTTTCTCATCTTCCCATTTACCTTCTAGCTTTGCGGGCATATACTTATCCATGAAGTTGAGGTCAGAGAAAGCATCTTTGCCGTAGACTACGCGCCCGTTGTAGTTGTTCTGACAGTCTTGATAGACGAACTTAGGTGTCAGCGCCGCGCCACCGAGAATCACAGGCACTGTAATACCTCGGCGGTTAAATTCTTGGAGATTATCTTTCATGAAAGCAGTGGATTTGACCAGCAATCCACTCATGGCGATGCAGTCAGCTTGATGTTCTTCATAGGCTTTGATGATATTGTCAACGGGTTGCTTGATGCCAATATTTACGACTTTGTAGCCATTATTGGAGAGAATGATATCAACTAGATTTTTACCAATGTCATGGACATCGCCTTTGACTGTGGCAATTAGGAATACACCTTTATTCGAGCCTTCTGCTTTCTCCATGAATTGTTCTAAAAATGCAACCGCCGATTTCATCGTTTCCGCAGATTGCAAGACAAAGGGAAGTTGCATTTGTCCAGAGCCAAATAACTCGCCGACAACTTTCATGCCATCGAGTAGAAATTGATTGATGATGATCAGTGGATCATATTTTGTCATTGCCTCAGTGAGCGCATCATCTAAACCGATGCGATCGCCATCAATAATATGATTTTTAAGCTGCTCTTCGATGGGCGTGTCAGCTTTGTCAACCTTGACGCGCTTGTTTGACACACCTTCAAACAACGTGGTGAACTCACCGAGCGGATCGTAAGTACAGATATCGCCATCAAACTCGCGCTCATCATAAATAAGTTGTGTCGCCACTTCTTTTTCGCGATCGCCAATTCGATTAAGCGGTACGATTTTACTGGCATTCACAATTGATGAATCCATGCCCACTTTCATCGCTTCATGCAGAAATACCGAGTTGAGAACGACTCGCGAGGCAGGATTTAAACCAAAAGAAACATTGGAAACACCAAGCAATACATGGGTTTCAGGCATTGCTTCTTTAATGCGGCGAATTGATTCGATAGTCTCGGCAGCATTTTTACGATCTTCAGCAATACCTGTGGAGATGGGTAGCGCCAGCGTGTCAAAGAAGATTTCACTGGCGGGCATACCCAGTTCTTCCGTCGCTTGTTTATAAGCGCGGGAGGCGATCGCAAATTTCTTGTCGGCAGTTCGCGCCATACCATCTTCATCAATTGTACCGATGACGATGCCCGCACCATATTGTTTGGCGAGACTCACGACCTTACAAAAGCGTTCTTCACCATCTTCATAGTTAGTGGAGTTGAGAATACATTTTCCACCCGCCACTTTCAGCCCCGCTTCCATCTTTTCCCATTCGGTGGAGTCCAACATCAGCGGCAAAGTCACGTTAGTTACTAGCCGTGAAACCAGTTCGTGCATATCGCGCACGCCGTCGCGTCCGACATAATCCACGTTCACATCGAGGATATGTGCGCCTTCCTTGACTTGAGATCTTGCGATCGCAACTAGCCCATCCCAATCTTCTGCATTTAATAAATCGCGAGTTTTCTTCGAGCCACTAGCATTAAGTCTCTCACCGACAATCAAAAAGGAATTATCTTGGATATAAGGCTGAGAGCTATAAATGGAAGCTGCTGAAGGAACGACTAGAGGCTGACGTTGTTTCGGTTTGAGGGTTTTCGCTGCGTCAGCTAGAGCTTTGATGTGCGCGGGTGTAGTGCCACAACAACCGCCAATAACTTGGATGCCTAAGTCTTCCACAAAATGTTTGAGATGATCGCGCAGATCTTCAGGCGTGAGGCGATAAAATGCATGACCACCAACGTTTTCAGGTAGTCCCGCATTGGGGACACAAGACACGACAAAGGGAGAATGCGCGCTCAAATAACGCATATGCTCGGTCATCTGATCGGGACCCGTCGCACAGTTTAGACCCAATACATCAATGTTGTAAGGCTCTAAAATCGTGACTACTGCGGAGATGTCAGAGCCAACTAGCATTGTGCCAGTAGTTTCCATCGTCACCGAAACCATGACTGGCAAACGGACTTCCCGCTTTGCAAAGAATTCTTCGATCGCACTTAATGTGACTTTGATTTGCAGAATGTCTTGACAAGTCTCAACCAGCAATAAATCTGCGCCACCATCGTACAGCCCCTCGATCTGCTCGATAAATGACTGCTTCATCGTATCAAAATCAATATGTAGCAGGGTCGGCAACTTCGTAGTTGGTCCAATCGAACCCGCCACAAAACGCGGCTTTTCGGGTGTCGAAAACTCGGCGGCGACCGATTTGGCTAACTCAGTCGCTTTTTTGCTGAGTTCATAAGCCATATGCCCAAGATCGTATTCATTAAGCACGATCGATGTGCCACCAAAGGTGTCAGTCTCGATCACATCGGCTCCCGCCGCCAAAAAATCACGATGGACTGTGGCAACTGCTTCAGGTTTCGTCATCACCAGATACTCATTGCAGCCCTCATACTCCGCTCCACCAAAGTCTTCGGCGGTGAGGTTTTGCACCTGCAAGTTTGTACCCATCGCACCATCAAAGACAATGACGGGGCGATCGCTGCTGTGAAGACGTTCCAGAAACAGACTGGTCATTTGATCTATACCCTAAGCTAACAAAGTGACTCTAGCTGCTCATTATATCAAACTATATCAAGCAGAATATCCTCGTGAAATTTGGTTAGTAAGTACCCGCCAATGCACCGACACAGCGATCGCAAATATGAGGGTGTTCAGCCGACTCACCGATATGGGTGGAGTAGTTCCAGCAACGGGGACATTTCTCCCCATCAGCTCTAGCCACGGCGATTTGTAAGCCTGTTGCTTCACCTGTGAATTGCAAATCGGCGGGTAGACTATCGACAATCTCTGCTTGCGAGACGATGAATAGATAGCGCAACTCGTCACCGCAGGATGCTAAATAATCGCGTTGGGTGTCATCAGCGACGACTAGCAAGACCTTGGCTTCGAGGGGAGCGCCGATTGCTTTGCCGTTGCGGGCTAGTTCCAATACTTTATTCACTTCAGAACGGACTTCGCGGAGATATTCCCACTTGGCTGCTAGTTCTGGCTTGTGCCATTGATCATGAGCGACAAACCAACCTGCTTGGAATACTGACTTTTGGGGTACAGGATAGGGCAGATGTTGCCAAATATCTTCGGCAGTGTGGGAGAGAACGGGTGCGATCGCTTTGGTGATTGCTTCGAGGCAATACATCAGCACTGTCTGGCAACTGCGGCGGCGTGGTGCATTAGGTGAGCTAATATATAGACGATCTTTGGCGATGTCTAAATAGAAGTTAGATAAATCCACCGTGCAGAAATTTTGGATGGTTTGAAAGAAGCGCGAGAACTGGAAGTTGTCGTAGGCTTCGGTGACATCTTTGGTGACTTCAGCGAGACGATGCAGGATATAGCGATCGCTTTCGGGTAATTGCTCGTAAGGAACTACATCTTTCGCAGGATCGAAATCAAAGAGATTACTTAATAAAAATCTCGCCGTATTCCGAAGTTTGCGTGACATATCCGACATCTGCGCCAAGATTGTCTTCCCAATCTGGACATCGCCTGTATAGTCCACACTCGCCGCCCAAAGACGGATTACATCAGCACCATAGGGCGGTTCTTTTTTCTGATCCTTACCACCATTAATCACAACTGTGGGATCGACGATATTACCGAGGGACTTACTCATTTTCTGACCCTTCTCATCTAGGGCAAAACCATGAGTTAGCACTGTTTTGTAGGGCGCATAGCCGTTGGTTGCCACACTGGTCAGTAATGAAGATTGGAACCAGCCACGATGTTGATCAGAGCCTTCAAGATACATATCCGCAGGATAATTGACGGCATAGGGAACGAGTTTGGAGTCATGGTTTTCGCCACCTAGCACACCTGCCCAAGACGAGCCAGAGTCAAACCAGACATCCATTGTATCTGTGCCTTTGCGATACTTGTGCCCATTGTGACGATAGGCTTCAGGAAGCAATTCTTCAACTTCTCTTTCCCACCAAACATCGGAGCCATATTCGCCAATCAGGGCTTGAATATACGCGACTGTTTCTTCTGTCAATAAAGGTTCGCTGGTTTCCTCGTCATAAAATACAGGAATCGGCACACCCCAAGTCCGTTGACGGGAAATACACCAATCCGATCGCTCTTGCACCATGGAGGTAATCCGATTTTCGCCGATCGCAGGAATCCATTTCACCTCTTTGATCGATCGCAAAGCATCTTCACGGAAACCATCAACAGAGGCAAACCACTGCTCAGTAGCTCTGACGATTACAGGTTTCTTAGTACGCCAATCGTAGGGATATTTATGATTGTAAGCTTCTTCTTTAATCAGCGTCCCATTGGCAGTCAAGATTTCGACAACCTTGGTATTACCTTCCTTGAGAACGCTCAGACCTACCAACTCTTCGCCCGCATCAGCATTAAAAATACCGCGATCATCTACTAGCGAGATCATGCCCAAATCATATTTTTTACCAATGATAAAGTCATCATGCCCGTGATTGGGTGCGGTATGCACTAAGCCAGTCCCTGACTCAGCCGTGACATGATCGCCTAAGACAATTGGACTATTGCGATCGCAAATTGGATGCTTACAAATCGTATGTTCTAAAACATCACCCTTGAAGCTATATTTAACTTCCAAAGCTTGATCAAAGGTGGCTGCTAGTTTGGCTACGAGTTCAGTCGCGACGATGTAGTTTTTCTCACCAGCCGCGACAATGCTGTAACTCAGGGATGGATTGGCGCTGATGCCCAAGTTGGCAGGAATTGTCCAAGGTGTCGTTGTCCAGATCACGGCGTGGAGATTTGGTAGATCTGCGATCGCCTTCAGCTTGTCGCTAGATTTTGTGACAGGGAAAGCCACATAGATACTACGCGAAATATGATTTTCGGGATATTCCAATTCGGCTTCGGCAAGGGCTGTATGCGAACTCGGAGACCAATATACAGGTCGAAGTCCGCGATAGATATAACCTTTCAGCGCCATCTTCCCAAATACACCGATTTGCGCGGCTTCATATTCTGGCTTCAGGGTGTAATAAGCATTCTCATAATCACCCCAAACCCCCAAACGCTTAAACATAGCCGCTTGTTCACCAATTGTTTGCAGCGCAAATTCTTTGGCACGTTTCCGCAATTGCAGAGGTGTTAAATTAGCCCGTTCTTCAGCCTTGATATTTTGTAATACCTTCAGCTCGATTGGTAAGCCATGACAGTCCCAACCTAATACATAGCGAACTTTGCGATCGCGCAAAAGTTGGTAGCGATTAATTATATCTTTTAAAGATTTGCCCAAAGCATGACCCATATGCAATGTCCCGTTGGCATATGGCGGACCGTCATGCAGCGTAAAAATTTCACCTTGGTTGTGCTGGCTCAAGTCTTCATAAATGTTTTGTTCCTGCCAAAACTTTTGAATCTCTGGCTCTTTAATCACAGCATTAGCCCGCATCGAAAAGTCTGTTTGCGGTAGGTTCACGGTGTCTTTATATTCAGACTGTTCGAGGCTTTTTGGCGCAGGATTCTCAGAGTTGGCTTTAGGAGCAGATGTCATCGTTCTAAACTAGGTCAAAGTTTGCAAAGGTTTACATGCCATTATGACGCAATATTCAGCAAACTGCTATTATTTTGGATCTAAGCTCTGTGCGTTTGTTGTGTTCTGCGTAACATCAGTTAATAAGTCTTAACCAAGCAAGTAATAATAAAACTAATATGTCAGATTCTCTAAGCAAACCGTTAACAACTCTTGAGCGCTATCTCATTTTTGTTGATCGCATAATTATCAATATCGAAAATGGCAAACTGCTATCAAAAGAACATGTCTATCGCATTCTTAGCGAGAGTTTAGAATCGGGAACGGGGGAAATATTTGAACGGGCTTTGGAACAGCAGACTAATCTACTGCAAGCCAATTTTGCGGCTCAAACTGATGAAGTGAAACAGGCAAAAACAAATCAGAAACTCCGCGCCATGAAAATTCTTGAAGATGCATGGGAACAGTGGCAAAATAATTATCAACTTCAAGATACCTGCACCAGAGGGCTACAGATAATCCTTAAGGCTGAGCCTCAAGAGCGTCTATTGACTTTAATGCAAGTGCTTGATCCCAATCACACACCTGTTTTTGAGCGTCAACATCTGCAATTACTTTCGCAATTGTTGCAGAAATCAGCCGAAACTCTAGCCGATGATGCTGAAGCATTTACCTTACGTCAATTTGCGATCGGGCTAACTCGCGGCTTGGCTGATTTTGACCGATTAGAAGGTTCGCTGGTTAGCTGGCTATACGAATCGCAGCGACAGGTGGGATTTGAACGCTCTAAAGTGACTGGTCCTTGGCATAGTTGGGCGCAACTGATTACGAGTCCTTTACCCCGTGATTTATTTGCAGGACAGGCTAGCAATCAATCGGCGGCGGCGATCGCAATTTCCCAATTGAGCATTGATATCAGTGCTTGGGTAGAGCTATCGATTTTGTTGCGATACTTGCAAAATGGCTTGGTGCGCTGGTTCGATCAGCAGCTTTATGATGCCAAAGCAGGTTTACATATGACTGGAGTGACTTTTGTTGCTTTTGCAATGATCTGGGGTGAACTGAGTAGTGGTTTTCAAAATGCACAGCAGCTATCGGAACGCGATCGCCAATCTCTAGCTAAAATTTGTTTTCGACTGAGTTTACAAACTTTGCGAACCTTTGCCCAACGCGAAAACTTTCCGCTCTATGGTGGTGTATTTGCTTCGTTTTCGGGCGAGAGTTTCCGAGAAACGATTAGCTATCTCGATCAGCCGCTCAAGGAAGCCGAGAACACACAGGAAAAAGCGCGAATTCTCACAGTTTTAGGTTATTCCAAAGCTTGGATGGGGCATCATCGAGACGCGATCGCACTCCATCAAGAAGCAGTAAATCTTGCCCGTGAAGTTGGTGATCAGCGTTGCGAAATTGCCAATCTCAATCACCTCAGTCGCATTAGTCTCATGCCAACAGATTTCATTGCGAGTGAATCTTATGCTCAGAGAGCGTTGATTTTGTCGCGGCAACATGGCGATCGCCAAGGTGAAGCTAATGCGCTGGCAAATTTGGGCTATAGCGAAGTAATGATTGCGCGGCAACAGGAATCGGTTGCACCAGAAGATCTCGAAACTGCGATCGCGCATTTGGAACGCGGACAAAAACTCTCCGAGCAGCTCAATGATCTACAAAATCAAGCGCTTTGTTGGGTGGGGTTGGGGACTGCATATATTGCGATCGCGCAGCCAAGTCAAGCGCAGATTGCTTTAGAGAAAGGCTTAGCTCTAACCCAACAAATTGGCGATCGCGATTTGCAAGCTCTCAGTCATGCCTATCTAGGTGAAACTTTTTATCAGCTTAATCAATCAGAACTTACCGTCTACCACGCTTGTTTAGGGATGTATCTACTAGAGCAGCGTCAGAGTAAAGCATGGCAACAGTCGGCAGCTTTGGTGGTGATTTTGCAAGGCAAGTTGGGAGACGAGGATTTTGCTAATTTATTGCAAAAATTGCGATCGCATTTAATTGCGCTCATTGGGGTGGATGGTTTTGACCATTTACCAAATTTGGTTAATCGCTATCGACAAGGAGATTCTTAGAGTCTATACCTAGACTCTAATTAGGGATTTGTTTCTAGCTAAGCCCTCAACGGGATTTGAACCCATGACCTTTCTCTTACTTTGTCGTAAAACTTTTATCACAAAACCTCAAAGATGTCGTCATAGCTGTCTAGTTGTGATTATTTAGTGAAACAAGCTAGTCAGGATGATACGCAGTAATAACCATTTTCTTGTTTGGAGAGTAAACCGCCTCAACTCTATTAAAAGTTGGATTTTCAAATTAGCTATGACTTTATTTGTGAGTGATACGCTCACTTCGCCATTATTACCAGACTTCTCTTGTCCCCTAGCCCAGATTTTTGAATAAAGCAAAAGCGTCGCATCGCGCCGCTTTTGCTCGTTGCTACTTAACTTCCTGCAAATCTTGCACTTGCTCGACTGGTTGAACCACCTTTGGTTGAACTATCGGAGGATTAGCAAGATAATCAGCAAGCTGCGCTTCGATCTGTTGACGGACGATCAAGCGATATTCGAGAAAATGTTCTGCTTGAGAACAAACTGATAGATAACTAATGACCACGTTAGGATAACGCTTCATCAAGTCAAAGAGATTAATCCAGAATTGAAAGCGCGTCTTGCGGACAAAACCTTGTCGCCATGCCAAGATCAACAATGCGCGAATGGCTGTCCATTCCGTTTTTTTCTTTGTGTCAGTCTTTTCTCGTTTGAGGCTTTTATAGGGTGATTCGCCCAAAATCAAGAAATGGCGGTAGGTGCGATTGAGAAAAACCATTGGATCGTAAAGAGTCCAGAAGGCATGAACATATTCATTCGCAATGTCTTCGAGTGGACGGGTCGGTACGAAGTTCATCAAAGTGGCTTGATGTCCATTGCTATTTTGCTTAATCATCCGTCCTTCTTTATTCAAGCGATGCCATAAGCCTGTATCGGGCAGAGCTTGCAGCATACTGAATAGGGCTGTGGGAACAGCGGTTTCTTCGACAAATTGGACAATGCGATCGCCTGCACCTTTTTTCTCACCATCAAAGCCAATGATAAATCCAGCCATGACGCGGATGCCTGCTTTGGCGATGTTAATTACGGAATCAGAAAGAGGATCGCGATTGTTTTGGAACTTCTTAGTGAGCGCCAAACTATCAGTATCAGGGGTTTCGATACCGAGGAAGACCGAACCAAAGTTACATTCGACCATCATCTGCATCATTTCCGCATCTTGAGCAAGATCGACCGATGCTTCGGTCGCAAAGGAGAAGGGATAATTGCGCTCCTTCATCCAAGGTTTTAGCTCTTGGAGCATGACCTTCACGTTGCGCTTATTGCCAATGAAGTTGTCATCAACCATAAAGATACTGCGTCGCCAGCCGAGATCGTAGAGATATTGCAATTCGGCAAGAATTTGCGCGGGGGTCTTCGTGCGGGGCTTGCGTCCATAAAGAACGATAATGTCGCAAAATTCGCATTGGAAAGGACAACCGCGAGAAAACTGTACCGACATTTCCGCATAGCGGTTCATTTCGAGTAACTCGAAACGGGGGATCGGTGTTTCGGTTACCGCAGGTCTTTCACCATTGGCGCGGAGAATGCCACTGCGATCGCCTCTTGCGATCGCTTCGACAAACATCGGTAAAGTAATTTCGCCTTCATCAAGGATTAAGAAATCTGCACCCGAAACTTTCGCTTCTTCAGGTAGAGCTGTGGGGTAAGGTCCACCCACGGCAACTAATTTACCGCGCTTCTTGGCTTCTTGAATTTGGGCTAAAAAATCTTCCTTTTGGACGATCATCGACGAGAGGATCACTACTTCTGCCCATGCCCACTCGGCTTCGGTGATATCACGAATATTGCGATCGACTAGCTTAAATTCCCAAGTTTGCGGCAAGATTGCAGCCACCGTAACCATACCAAGGGGCGGGAGTTGAGCCTTATAGCCAACTAATTCTAGGGTTTTTTCAAACGACCAAAAACTTTTGGGAAATAAAGGATAGACGAGTAAAACACGCATTATTTATAGTTTGGGGTTGTTTTTAATTAATTTGCTACTTGTAGATATTATAAAGGGAAGCTTTAAAAATTACTAAAATAGTCACTGGTGGCATTAGCCAATTTTGAGGAGCTTATCGATGATCCTTACTTTTCACGTCATCTCTGAAAGGCATAACAGAATAGCTTTTCAGAAAAAGGCTAAAGATGAGTGTAAAGTAACGAAAAGCAAGAAAAATGATGAACTGGTGAGACAAAAACGTAATTGCTCAACCTAGGTAAAATGCACGTCACAAAGGTCAAAAAGTGATAAAACGAGGGGATGAAAAAGCTTCCCGATCTAAAATAGCTAACAGAAGAGGCAAAAGAAGCCTTGATAGTGGAACTGTGGGGGAAAATACAAAAGCTAGAAAAACAGTTAGAAAAGAAACCAAAGAAAACTTGGCAAAACGCAAGTCTGTCGCCAGCGCAAGGATTTAAAGCTAACTCAGATCTTGCACCATTCCCAAAAGAGTTAAGTGGGAATGGGTTTAAGAACAATTTCAAAGCCATGACGAGCCGCAATATCGGCAGTAATTTGGAGATACCTGAAAAGTTTCAACCAAAGGACAGAAGGGAATAAAACCGAAAGAGTTAAATCAGAAGTAGCTTTCCAGTCTAAAACAGGAGGAAGAGACCACTGATCGCTCCAATGAGCTAAAAGATAAGGGGTGCATCTCAGTTTTGCAATGAGTAAATATGCTTGGGAGGAGAAGGAGAGAAAAAGCCATTAAGGTAGGCGCAGCGGTGTTTGAGAACTTGAGGAACGTTTTTAGAAGCCCATTGCGCCCCAGAAATTTGTCCTCGGTGATCAATTTGCTTAACTAAGGATTCAACAGCGCCAGAACCAATTGGAATCGCTTCGTCATGAAAGTGGCTGTAGTAAGGAATGCGATGCTGATGCTTTTGGATATAAGCCAAGAAATTATCAACAGCTGAATTCAGCGATGATTGCAGTTTATCCAATACCTCAACTAATTCGCCATTCCACAATAATTGTTTAATCTCATACTTTAGAGGCTCAATTAAATCGGTTTTCCAGAGATTTTCGACCAAATGATACCAATCTAAACCTTCACACCGCTGTTGAGCATTGCCGATCTTAGCAAATAGATTCCAAATACCATCATGCCCATCACCAAGGCAGCTAAATATTTCTGGCAAAGGTTGCTGATTTACCCAAGCGACTAACTCTTCATTCTCCTGAAAAAATGCTCCCACGACTTCAGTATCAAGGTTTACGGCTTTATAGTCTCGCCAGACACTTGGTTCACCTTCGGGTGTACGGATTCTGATTTTACCGCCATCGATAGCCATTGATTCGATCCACTCTGTGGCAATTGGTTCTGGCATCTCGACCTGATGCACTAACCTTTGTTGCTTACTGTGGGATACCTTTACCTCTGTCAATACTTCAATGTCTTCCTCCGCCCTTGCTACTTTTTGAATTTGGAACTGCTGCTAATTTAGGCTATTTCTCCATTTCGCTAATTGAGCTTTAGTCGCACTGTCGATTCGATTTCCCAATAGATTATTAGTATTCGCTTTTTGATTCTTTTGGCGGCTTTGCACCGATCGCATCGTTGCTTCCACTTCCTGTTCTAACGCTGGTGCTGATAGCCACTCCGCTCCAAACCCAATTGCGGTTAACTGCTGAGCGCGATCGGAAGTCACCACAATAATGCGTTTTAAATGCCGTAGCGGATCGCGTCGGTACTTGCCACATTGACGCTCGATGTAAGTATCCGCCGTTTCGTTATGATCGGTAAAATACAATCTTAGATTTTTGGTTATTTTTTCTTCTTTGGCAGGTGTCGCCTGTATATAGGCATCAAATACTAAAGTTGTCTTATAGCCGTGAAAAGCACTAAAGTTGACCATCGTTTCGGTTAAATGCGATCGCGCAATATCAAACCCTTGCAGATCTCGAATCTCCTGCAAGTGCTTCCAAAACCCAATCACGTTATAGCCGTCCACCAACATAACTGGTGGATATTCCGCAGACATAATGATAGACCGCTAGATAGAATTATTTACTTTAATTCTGACACTAGACTTTAACAAATGTTGCGTTTCTTTTACCATAAAATCAAAACCCAAAAAGGAAATGCGGCGCTTCGC
>JAYUSC010000664.1:0-2699 GCA_043755885.1 Pseudanabaena sp.
CGGGCGTAGCCCGCCGCAACATTTTTGGGTTTTATATGGATTATTTTTTTTCTTGGGAGTTCTTAAATGGTTTCTAAGGTTCTAGCCTTTGGATTTGCCATAATTTGTCTTCTTGGTGAGTATATAAAAAGCGATCGTGCAAGCGATTAGTGCAGCCTTGCCAAAACTCAAAACTATCAGGTACTACCCGATAGCCACCCCAAAAATCTGGTAGAGGTATCTCTCCATCTAAGAACTTATTCTTAATCTGTTCAAATTGCATCAGCAGAAGCTGCTTTGAAGAAATCACTGAACTTTGCTGAGAAGTCCAAGCCCCTAACTGGCTGCCCCTAGGGCGAGAGATAAAATATTCCAGCGACTCGGCGGTAGTTACTTTTTCGGCAGTTCCCGTAATGTGGATTTGCCGTTGCAGTGGTAACCAAGTAAATAGTATCGAAACCTTGGGATTTGCCTCGATCTGAGTTGCTTTCCGACTCTCATAATTTGTGAAGAAAACCAATCCATTGGCATCAAAATATTTCAGCAATACCGTCCGCATAAATGGCTGTCCGCTTGCCGAGACAGTCGATAAGGTCATCGCATTTGGTTCTAATAACTCAGTATCACAAGCTTGCTGAAACCATTGCTCAAATTGCTTAAATGGATCATCATGCAGATCTTTGCGTCTGAGTTCTCCTTGTTTGTAATCTTCTCTTAATGCGTGAATATCCATTTTTTGATTGATTTAGTAGGGTACAATTTTTTTTCAGAACTAGAATCAGATTGCTTTTTTTTGCTCTTGAGTCATTGTGTTTATTGCGATCGCCATTCCAGATCTCAACCCACTTAACAACAGTTCTTTAGCATTTTGATGGCAATCTTGCTGCCATCATTGTGTGTGCGTTTGGGTGTAGCAAAAATTTTCACTCTTTGTTAATGTTGCCAGTCCTTACCCAACCTTCTTCTTTGGTGATTTCATTTCTAACAAATACCCATTCGCGATCGGGCGTTTCTCTAATTACAGCAACTTTGGTATTAAAATCCGCACCACCAACATTTTTAGAGGATTGACTAGGATCGGCGCGAAATACTAGCCCAATGCTGGCATTGACTTTACCTTGATACTTTGCGTCAGTGGGTTTTGGCTTAGCTTTGAACGTTGGCTGCGGCATTTGCGGCACTTTGATCTCTGCGATCGGTGATTTTGGTGCAGGTGCAGCTTTGAGATCATTGGAGAAAACAGGTCTTTGAGGAGTCTTGCGATAGGGCATAACGACGTAGTACCAGCCCATCGACGCGATTGCGCCAATTAATCCTAGGCTGAAAGCTAAACTAGTACTAGATTTTGCGGTCTCTGGAAATCTCATTCGGGCATACCTTATCGCAATCAAATCTCAATCTAACCAAAATGGATGATTGGTTAGATAGATTACCTTAACTTCTCCAAATTTAACAGGTATTTTTTAAGTGATTGTTTCTAAATCGATCGCACCGTCACTACTGACCCATGCAATTTTGGCAATACCTCGCGATCGCGCATGTTTACGCACAACATCCTCAGCCCGAAATTCTAGCTCTAGCTCGATCGCCTCAATATCTGGCGCTTGACGCAACAAACTCGCATGAGCAAAGGCAGCTTGCATTGCGTCGGCGGTTTTGGCGACGACTAGGCAGTCAGAAGCAGCGAGAGTTTGCGGTAAGCGGGATTGTAAAGCTTGCTGCAAGTCTTCAAGGTTAAGGCAAAAGCCAATACTGGGGTAGCTAGTCTTTTGAGGATGGTAGACACTGAGAAGGCGATCGTAGCGTCCGCCTTGAGCGACGACATAATTATTACAAGCAACTTCAAACACGATACCTGTGTAATAGTCGAATGTTTGCATAAAGCTGAGATCGAGAATTAGGCGATCGCCTGAATTTAGTCCCGTACTTTCCCAGAGATCGATCAAGGACTTGAGGTAATTAATTTCGCCCGTCAGTCCTGATGTCCATGCACTATTTGATAACCGACTCAGGACATCTTTGGGCTTGCCGCGCAGATCAATTAGTTCGAGGGCATAGCCTTTGACATCGGCGGGTAAGTCCATTTCAGTTAGAGAAATGCGATCGAGGCTAGCTAGACATTGCCGCACGCGGGCGCGATATTGCTCTGGCAATAAGTCTAGTAATGCACCCGTCAGTCGGGCATCACCGAGAATAATCTGCCAATCTTGCAGTTCCACGCGATCGAGGCTTTCAGCTAAAAGCATCAAGATCTCGCCGTCAGCTAGTAAGCCTGATGCGCCCAATAGCTCTACGCCCGCCTGAAAAGATTCCTCTGAGGTGTTATTGGCTCTGCGGCGAAATACATTGGCGTTGTAATAGAGTCGCTGGGGACAGGTTGCCACATTCTGCCCCAAGCGAGCGGCATAGGCGCGGGCGATCGAGGCGGTAAATTCGGGGCGTAGTCCTAAGACTTCGATGCTGCTGCTATGCAGTTGGATCACGGATTCTGGATTAACGGCTCCACCTGCGGTCAGCGATCGCAGATGTTCGACCGTGGGGGTAATGATGCGTTGGTAGCCCCATGATTGAAAAACTTGTTGAATACGGCTCTCGATCCAACGCTTTTGAGCAACGTCTAGGGGAAGTAAGTCTTTTGCGCCAGTCGGCAGTTGATGCACCATACATTTCTCTCAGTCTTCGTCTGTTATCGTACCGTGAATCACTACCGATATTTAGAT
>JAYUSC010000665.1:0-6284 GCA_043755885.1 Pseudanabaena sp.
CAATCAAAAGTTGCTGGATGCAGGCTTTGCCCCACTAAAGGACAAGGACATCGCCTTTTTTTATAATAAATAATTAAAACCCAGCTTTTTGTGGTGCGGCGGAGCCGCGCCGCAAAAAGCTGGGTTTTAATTAAATCAGTCTTTTAGCGTATTTACTAGTCAGATTTTGGGCATACTTGTTGATATGCAACTTCGCGATCGACATGATTAATAAGTATTGGCAAAATATATCTACTGTTCTGGCTACCACGTTATTTTTAACGGGACTGTACGGTGGCGTTAGCTTAATTAATTCGGATATTGCGATCGCGCAAACTACATTTCAAACGGTTCGCAATCAAGATATTCAGCTCCTAAAGCGATCAGGACAACGCTGGATTGAGATTAATCGGCGTAGCCAGACCCTGATCGCATGGCAAGGCAATAGACAGGTTTATTCAGTGATTGTGTCTACAGGCAAAAGTGCTACACCGACACCGACAGGGCTTTTTAAAATTCAGACTAAATATCCCACGGCAGTAATGCAAGGTGAGGACTATAACGTGCCAGATGTTCCCCATGTGATGTATTACAGTGGCAACTATGCCATTCATGGGGCATATTGGCATCGCAGCTTTGGCATCCCGATCAGTCATGGCTGTACTAACGTTGCCCCCGATCATGCAGCATGGCTGTATCGATGGGCTAATGTGGGTACTCCTGTGGTTGTACGTTAAGTACTACGCCCAGACCCAAAAACTGCACTGCCCGCGTAGCGGGCAGTGCAGTTTTTGGGATGGTATATTCCCTTTTGCTAAATAAAACTTAATGAGCTAGAAATAGACAGAGGCGATCGCCTCGCAGTAACCTAGAGACGGTATCTGTAATCATTTTATTTTTCACATTACAGTCTTTAGGAATAAGGATAAAACTATGGCAGTTGCACGTGGTTCTAAGGTTCGTGTTTTGCGTAAAGAGTCCTACTGGTATCGCGAAGTCGGTACTGTGGCTTCTGTTGACAAGAGCGGCATCATTTATCCAGTGATCGTTCGTTTTGACAGCGTAAACTACTCCAACATCGCAACCAATAACTTTGCGATCGATGAAGTTGAAGAAGTCGCCTAGATTCTTCTAACTCGCATAAAAAAAGGTACAATCTTTGCTACGCAAAGACTGTACCTTTTTTTTATACGATCGCAAAGCGCTGTAGATAATGCCTGAATTACCAGAAGTTGAGACAGTTCGGATTGGGTTAAATGAAAATACTTTGGGTTGGGAGATTGAGGGTGGTGAGGTGTTACTGCCCCGTGCGATCGCATATCCCGAAAATCCCGAAGTTTTTTTAGCATCGGTGATTGGTGCTGAGTTCACAGAGTGGCAGCGACGGGGCAAATATTTGATTGCTCAGCTTTCACAGGGTCATCAATTGGGGGTGCATTTACGGATGACGGGGAGTTTGCTCTGGTGCGATCGCAATATGGCTGTCGGTAAACATACAAGGGTGAGACTGTTTTTGAAGGAAAAAGGCAAAGGGAAAAAGGAAAAAAAAGGCGGGGAGAAGGAGTTAAGGTTTGATGATCAGCGGACTTTTGGGAAGATTTGGTGGGTTCGATCTGATCAGGTCAGGGAATCAATTATTACGGGATTGCTGAAGTTGGGTTTGGAGCCTTTTGATGCGGAGTTTACGCCAGAGCATTTAGCGGCGAGACTTAGGCGTACTGGTCGCCCGATTAAGACTGTGCTGCTCGATCAGGAGACTGTGGCGGGGATTGGGAATATCTATGCGGATGAGTCGTTGTTTCTTGGCAAAATCCATCCTCAAAGGGCGGCGAATTCTCTTGATTTGGAACAGGTCAAGGCTCTGCGTCAAGGGATTATTCGTTGTCTTAGTGATGGTATAGCGAAGGGTGGGACGACTTTTAGTTCTTTTCAGAATGTGGCGGGGCTGAAGGGAAACTACATCGATACGGCTTGGGTGTTTCGGCGCACGGGGCAGCCTTGTAATGTCTGTGGCACATTGATCTCACGGATTAAGCTTGGTGGGCGCTCGACACATTTTTGTTCTCAATGCCAGAGTTTATAGCGATCGCATTTTATCTCTTAGGGGTTTCTTAGCCACGCAATAACTCTTTTGCTAACAGATCAAGGTCGATGGGCTTACTGATGTATGCATCCATCCCTACGGCGGCATATAGTGCTTGAGATTCCCTGTCTACATTCGCAGACACGGCGATGATGTAAGGACGAGATGCTTGATCCCATTCGGCGACAATTCTTTTGGTGGCTTCGACTCCATCTAAGACAGGCATTTGGATATCCATCAAAATTATGTCGTAGGTTTTTTCGCGTAGCATGGCGATTGCTTCTAATCCATTGTTGGCAACGTCAGTTTCATGCCCTAATCCCTCCAAAAATAGCTTGAGCAGCATTTGGTTATAGTCCACATCCTCGACAATCAGAATGCTTAATGGCTTGACTAATGTTGCTTTTTCCTGAGATACGATCGCAACTTCGGCGATCGCAGTTTCAGCTCTTGGTGGTAATAGCGCGATCGCAGAAGTTACTGGGCTGATCAGGGCTTGTGGTTGATTTACTAATAAGTCCAACTCAAAGCTAAAGGTACTGCCCATGTTGACTTCGCTGACCACCTTGATTTCACCGCCCATTTTTTGGACAAGATTTTGGCTGATCGCTAAGCCTAAACCAGCACCTTCAGTTTTCGCTTCGGCATTACCAGCTTGCTCAAATGGTAAAAATATCTTCTCCATCTCGGCGGCGGTCAGACCTACACCTGTATCTGCGATCGCAAACTGAATTAGTCGATTGGGGCTAGTTGACTGACTGAGCGTAACCGAAAAAGTAATTGTGCCAGTATCGGTGAACTTGATCGCATTGCTAAGCAGATTCAGCAAGACTTGTCTTAAGCGTTTTTCGTCGGCAAAGATCGTTTCAGGTAGGTCGGGGGCAAACTGGGTTGTCAAGGTGAGGTTTTTCTCCATAGCCTTGACATAAACCATCGCCATTGTGATTTCCAAGAACTGAGATAGCAATGAAATCTTCGGCGCGATCTCTATTTTGTTGACTTCGAGTCTCGAAATATCAAGCAGATCTTCAATAAGGGCAAGCAAATGTTGACTAGACTGCAAAATGATGCGTAAATATTCCTGCAATTCCGCATCTAGATTCGGGCGATCTTGAAGAATTTGCGAAAAGCCCATAATTGCATTGAGTGGAGTGCGTAACTCATGACTCATATTGCCCAAAAATGAACTTTTAGCTTGATTAGCCAGTTCATAGGCAGCCATTGCTTCCGACAGGGCTTGATTTTTGGTAACCAATTCTTGCTTTTGCTGATTGCGATCGGTGATATCTTCGATCGCAATCAAGATCATCTGGAGTACATTACTTTGCTCAATCCGACAAGCGTTTAGCAACATCGTGCGTGTGCCAAGATGAGCAAAGTCCTGCGTAACTTCATAATCTTGGACAGAAATATTTAACAGGAGAATGTCATTTAGTAGCGATCGCAATTTAGGAATATCCCAATCTCCACCACCTATAGCAAAAATTGATTGCTGCTCGGTCTGGTGTGGATGCATTTGGAAGATGTGATAAAAGGCGCGATTTGCTGTAATCACTTCTAGATCGGCATCTAGCACGATCAAGGGCTGATGTAAAGTCTCAATGATCGATGTGGCATAACTGCGTGAATCTCCTACCTCAATTGCATTGCGTTTTAGCTGATCGATATCGATTAGACCGATCACCACTCCATCAATGTGATTGTCAGCAGTCCGATAGGGACGAATTCTGAGGCTAAACCACTGCCCTGCATGATCTTGTACATCTTGTTCATAGGGAGTCAGCGTATCAATTACCGATGTGATTAAGGCTCTAATATGCTGAATATCAAGGTTGATCTGAATGTCGCTAAAGGGTCGCCCCACATCACTCGCAATCAGGTTAAAGGCTTGCTCCGCCAATGGCGTAAAGCGTCTAATCCGCAAATCGCCTGACAACATCAAAATCGCGATATTCACACTGCTGAGCAGATTTTGCATATCGTTATTGACTTGATGCAACTGAATATTGCGACTGCGTAACTCATCATTAATCGTGCCTAACTCTTCGTTAGTGGCTTGGATTTCTTCTTTCGCAGTTTCCAATTCCTCATTGGTACTTTGCAATTCCTCATTGCTTGATAAGATCTCTTCACCAGCAACTTTGAGGTCTTGATTATTCGCTTCTTGAGTCTCAATAATCGATCGCAAATATTCTTTGGTTTTTGCTAACTCATGGGTGAGTCTCACCACTTCTATATCGGTATCCGTTTCAGTTGCCCTCTCTTTGCGAGGTTTGGCTGAGCTTACGGCGGCAGGTGCTAGCAATATTGGTGCTGGACGGCTCTCAAATAGCACTAAAAAGCATCGCTCTCCATCAGCTCTTAAGGGGATCACATCCAACTTGACGAGCATACCTTTCGACATCTCAATGCCATCTTTGGTGATCGGCAAGTCTTGCTCTCTGGCACTATAAATCGCCGATCGCAAATCTAGGCGCAATTCTACACGAGCCATCTTCAGCAGATTTAGGCTAGCTTTACCAGAAGATGGCTCTAAATAAGGGCTGGTGGCTCCTCGAAATTGCAAAATCTCTAGCTCGGAGTTAATGATCACGCCCACAGGCGCATATCGACTTAAGATCACCTGATCAGCTAGGAGTTCTAAGTTTGTTTCCATAGCAATTTCGTTGCGCGGTTCCTTTATAATCTCACTCATTTGTTTGTTCTTGACAAAATTAAAATTCATCCTTGATGATGTGGCTTTACTCTTATAAATGCGATTCTTTTTGTCAGCGATCGCAAACAAATCTCCCGCATTGCCAATTCCTTCAGAGCTTCCTAACATCAAAAATCCATTGACATTAAGCGCATAATGGAAGATCGGCATCACCTTCTTTTGCAGCAATGGTTCGAGATAAATCAGCATATTGCGACAACTAATCAGGTCTAGCCCCGAAAACGGCGGATCACTAGTCAAATTTTGTCGTGCAAATATACATAGGACCCTAACCAATCTGCTAATCTGATAGCCCCCATCTGCGGGTGTAAAAAAGCGCCGCAACCGCTCTGGAGAGACATCAATCAGCAAATTTTGATGATAAACTCCAATCCTTGCGATCTCGATCGCCCGTTCACTAATATCTGTCGCAAAGATCTGAATTGCAGGCTTGATCGGGAAATCATCGAGAAATTCTAATAAACTAATGGCGATCGAATAAACTTCTTCACCCGTCGCACAGCCTGCTACCCAAATCCGAATTGGTAAAGACTGCGATTTGTTTTCACAAATAATCGGAAATACTAATTTCTGTAACGATTTAAAAGAATCGGGATCGCGAAAGAAACTAGTCACATTAATCAAAATATCATTGTATAGTTTCTCAATTTCACTGGGATGCTCTTGCAAATAGGTGGCGTAGTCTTCTATTTTTTGCAGATTCAGCAAACCCATTCGCCGTAACATTCTCCGTCTAATTGTCCCTTTTTTGTAATGGCGAAAGTCGGCTCCCGTCGTATTTTGTAATAGCTCAAAAATAGTTGATAAAGCTTGGGTACTTTCGACTGTTTCTGTAAAAACTAACGCCGATTGATCATCAGGCTCATAAAGGACAATCGCTGTATTTATGGCTTCATCATGGTCATTGTCATTTTGGCTGATGTTTACCAGCTCTGCTGCAATCTCCGCAGGGGATAACACAAAATCCACATAGCCTGATGCGATCGCAATCATCGGCATGGTCGGAAATTCGGCTGAAGCCAGATCTTGAGCGAAGGTGATCCCTCCCACCGCCTTGATTGCGCCTAGCCCTGCTGTACCATCTTCATTGTTCCCCGATAAAATCACGGCGATTGCTTGATCTCTGCGATCAGCGGCAAGGGAACTAAAAAATGCATCAATCACCATATATTTGCCCTTAACCCGCTGACGCGGTTCGAGCCTCAAGACACCCTGCTCCAACGTCATCAAAGTATTCGGCGGAATCACATACACCGAATTTGGCATAATTCTCACGCCTTCACGCGCTTCGTTTACAGCCATCTCTGTCGAACGCCGTAAAATCTCACTTAACTGACTATCATATTGCGGCGCTAAATGCTGGATCAGCACAAAGCCCATCCCAGTATTTGAGGGTAAACCTTTGAGTATTTGCGTAAATACTTCTAATCCACCAGCCGATGCACCGATGGCAACTATTGCTGAGCATTCTGTTAGCGCTGGCTCGGCTGCGATCGCTAGATCAGA
>JAYUSC010000666.1:0-6259 GCA_043755885.1 Pseudanabaena sp.
GGGGCGCTTCTTGAGGACGGTGTTTTGCCTGACGGTCAAGGTTTTCATGTCAGGGTCGAACAGCATTGGCTTGCCATTTTTGGTAATGCTGACATGCCGCGAATAGAAAAATCCCACATTCCCAATCGGTGCGATCGCAGAGACAAACTTGACGCGAAAATGACCATTAACCGAGGCATAGCCGCTAATCGGGTAAGTCGTACCCGCCTTAACCATGATTTTTTGCGAATCGGAAAGGCTACTGGCATTTTGTGACGAAGCTTTTAAAAAGGTGTCAGTGATCACCGTGGCGATCGCACCGTTGATCGGGATATCACTAACATCGGCAGGATTGGAGAAATCAAGGGATTCGCCCAGTTTCGATAATTCGACATGGGGCAAGAAAAAGTACCCAATCTGTCCTACAGGAGCCAAAGGTTTTGCCAGTTTGACTTGAATATGGTTCGCTGCGATCGCAAAGTTACCATCCAATAAAAATTTTGCTCCCGCCTTTACCTCGACTTTTTGGGTAAAAGGTAAAGCTTGCGAAGCCGCCGTCGAAATCTTGAAAATTGTGTCCTGCTTCACCGTCAGCGTAATTGGGGCAATCAAATCCACATGGGGCGCATAGAAATAACCAAAGGCTCCCATCGGTGCGATCGGTTGCTTGAGCAAGACCTTGATATGTCCACTGACGGAGCCATAGCGCAAAACTTCAAGGGTTTGTCCCGCTTGCACATCGACCTTGCCATTGGGCGGTAAAGTTGCCGAATCCGCAGGGGAAGCTTTAAAACGAGTAGCTTGCTTGGTGATCAAGGTGATATCAGGATTCTTCACTAAAATATTGACAATCAACTCAGCCAAAAGCTGATTATTTGCACCGATTGCCCGCACCCGCAAATATGTTGCTGCCGCAGTTGGTAAGCCAGCCGTAATTTTTGCCTGCCAAGTCCCTGCGGTTGGGTTGGGTTGCACCGCCACGGGACTATCGTTTGGCAATGTTACTAGAATTTGTAAAACTTGAGCAAAGTCGGCTGTCCCTGCGATCGCAATTTCACGATTGACCACAACTTCGCTAGGCGCTTGCGTAACTGCGATCGCAGTTTGCACTGGGGCAGGAGCATTAACAGGTGAATTATTTGAAGCGGCTGTCATTTGTTTCACTGTTGACATCTGCCTCTATTACAACACTTTGCGCTCAAGTTGCGGTGCTTCGCGCCGCAACTCAAAACCAAAAAAGTAAAGGCGGCGCTTCGCGCCGCCTTTACTTTTTTGGTTTGCATGAGAAAATAGCACAAACATCTCTAGAATTAACTAGATACGGGTATTGTTATGGGCTTTGCTGATTATTCGATCGCTGAGATCGCCGAAGACTACAAACTCACCCTTGAGTCTGTATTTAAACTATGCGATCGCCTTGGGATCGCTTACCAAGATGCTGAAACCAAACTTGCTTTGGAAGACGCAAAAGCCGTAATCATGGCCTCCGAAGCCCAAAATTCTAAAACCTCTTTCAAAAATCCCTAAAAAATCTAAAGAATAATCGCGATCGCAAAATCGCAATAAATCTTTGAGATTAGGTTAAATTCTTTTCGATAAACTTAGATAAATTAAGTTATGTCCGTAATTATGAACAAAAAATCTTTTAAATACTTAGCGGTAGCGATCGCATTCGTAATGCTAGCCTTCCAGCTTTTTACCCCCAGCGTCAGCGCCGCCGACATTCCGATCGCACTGCGTACCGTTCCCCTTAACGAAACCACCAATATTGTCTTAACCCAAAAAGATCTTTCTAAGGGCAAGAAATTATTCGCCAATACCTGCGCTACCTGTCACCTCGGCGGAGCCACCTTCACCAACCCTAACGTCAACCTATCTCCTGAATCCTTGTCTGGAGCTAACCCTAACCGTAACAACGTTCTCGGATTGGTTGATTTCATGAAGAACCCCACCACCTATGATGGTGTGACCGAAATCTCTGATGTTCACCCCAGCCTCAAGAGTACCGATATTTTCCCCACCATGCGTGGACTTGCTGACAATGACCTCAAGCTAATTGCAGGTTATATCCTCTACGAACCTAAGGTCAGAGGGATCGCTTGGGGCGGCGGAAAGATATATTATTAAACCAATGATGCGACGTAGTCATACGTCACATTTGCACAAGTTAGTCTTTCTAGCTTTTCTTTACGTGTTTTAGTTGCAATAGTTCGAGTCGAGTCGAATTAGTGCGAGTCAAGTTGAATTTTAGTCGGTAATTAATCATGAATATTTCTTCTTTTGCGAAAAAGCTAGGTCTAGTAATTGCTAGCCTTTTGATTGTTGTTGGTAGCTTCTTCATGTCAGTAAGCCCTGCTGCTGCTGATACTGTCACCGTTAAGATGGGTTCTGATAGTGGTCAGCTCGTATTCGAGCCTAAAGTTGTCACAATCAAAGTAGGCGATACTATCAAATGGGTTAACAACAAGGCTTTCCCTCACAATATTGTGTTTGACGGTCATGAAGAACTTTCTCACAAGAAGTTGGCTCAAAAGCCTAAGGCTGAGCTAGAGTCAACCTTTAACGAAGCTGGTGAGTTTGCTTACTATTGCTCTCCTCACCGTGGCGCTGGTATGGCTGGTAAAGTGGTTGTCCAATAAATAACTAAGCTTATTTCACAAAAAAGAGGAGCAAACAATGTTTGCTCCTCTTTTTTGTTACTGTTCATGCCCTTCAGTAATTTGCGCCGAAAAATCTAGAGGTTGCGATCGCGATAACATGAAAAAAGCTAATTTACAAAAATAAACCGCAAAACTAATATATGTCGAACATTTGGGAGTTAGATTTTTATTCTCGTCCTTTGCTGGATGCTAATAATAAGAAAGTTTGGGAATTGCTGATCTGCGATCGCGAACGACAGTTTGAATGGGTACGCGAATGTCCAGCCAGTGAAGTCAACTCTGAATGGCTAGCGAAACAACTCACCGACTGCGTGGCTACGACAGAGCAGAACCCAATTAAAATCCGCTTCTTTCGTCCCAGCATGACTAATATCATCATGCGCGGCTGTAAGCTGGCGGGGATTACTGGGCAAGCCTCGCGGCGCGTATTTACGATGTCGGAATGGTTGGCGGAGAGAATGGCGAGTATTTATCCTAATCGTGACGGGTTTCAATCCGTTGATCCGAATCCTTTGCCATTAAAAGTATTAGCAGCCCAAGATCCTAAACCTGTGCCTGACGCTCTGATGGGTGAGCGCTGGATATCGGTATCGCTGAAAGCAGGTGATTTTGCCGATGCAAAAGAATGGTCAATGGACTTTAGCGAACTTCTCGATATTAGTAACCTTGATCCTGAAACGATCATTTCAGGGATGATTATTATTTCTGCAAGGGCGACAGCTTTGGCAGCTTGGATGTCGGGCGTTGATCCTGTGTTTCTCAAGTTTGAGCGCAATCTATTAGGCGATCGCACGCAGATGCAACTCGAAGCAAGTGCTGATGCTCGATGGGTTTTGGCAAATTTGCAAGCACCAAAAGATAAAGATGCGATCGCGCAAGGAGCCGCTTTTGAAAAATCTAAACAAAATTCTGAAGGCTTCCATTTTTTAGCCGTCCAAACTAGCCCTGAAGAAGAACATTTTGCAGGATTTTGGATGCTCAAAGAAGTTTTGTAGGCTGTAAAATGAAAGATGCACGGCAGCTTATGCGGCATTCCATGAAAGGCAATTGGCTATTACAGAAAAGATTTGTTAACTCTATCATCCTCAATCTGATCGTAGCAATTGCCTATGCGATCGGGGTCAAGCTTAGTTATGAATTTGCCACCTTGCCAGGTTCAGTTGCTTCGGTTTGGTTCCCGTCGGGCTTGACATTAGCCTTGGTTTATTTACTAGGCAATCGCGTATTTTTAGGAATTATTTGTGGATCAATCCTCGGAAATTTTCAACCTTTATTATCAATTAATCCGCCACTATCAGCTTTTAATTTCGTATTAACTAATATCGCTTTTATCTTGGGTAATATTCTCCAGCCAGCGATCGCGACTTATTTAGTTAAAAAATTTGCCCGCCATCAAAATATTTTTAGCCATGTTAATACAGTCGTTTTATATATTGCGGCGGCTATTTTTTCGCCGATGATCTCTGCGGCACTTGGTATGAGCAGCCTATGCGTCGCTCAAGTAGTCCCATGGCAGGGTTATGGAATTGGCTGGCTCACATGGTGGCTAGCCAGTGCGCTCGCCCATTTAGTCTTTACACCAACAATTTTACTCTGGAAAAACTTTTGGCAAGTCTATCGCCATCGAAGTTTCTGGGAAATTGGGACGATGCTGATCTTGTTTGCGATCGTCAGTTGGTGTAGCTTTGGACTCAGATATCGACTGGAATATCTATTACTACCAATTTTAATCTGGACAGTCATTCGCTACGGCAGTTTTTTTGCTGGTTTGTTGGTGAGCGTAATTTCATTGATTGGTATTTTTTCTTCCGCTCAAGGTTACGGCTTCTATGACAAAGGTTCGCCAAATGAATCATTGCTGTTATTACAATCTTTCATGGCAGTGTTTTCTTTGACATCTTTAATTTTGTCGGCAGTGATTGAAGAAAAAAATGTCGCTCAATTATCTCTAAAACAAACCCTAGAAAATCTAGAAAGCTTAGTTACAGATAGAACTGTAAAACTAGAACAAAGTGAAGCTCTGCTCACTCAAGCAAATTTAGAATTGCAAAAGCTCGTAAATATTGATGGATTGACCCAAGTTGCTAATCGTCGATGTTTTGATGATCGCCTAAAAATGGAATGGGAAAGACTTAGCCGAGATTCACAACCGATCGCTCTAATATTATTTGATATTGACTATTTCAAGCTCTATAACGACTGCTATGGACATCAAGCAGGAGATGAGAGCTTGGTTGCGATCGCCCAAGCCGTCAAAGGAGCTTTATGTCGTCCTGCGGATCTGGTTGCTCGCTATGGCGGCGAAGAATTTGCGGTGATTTTGCCAAACACCGATCTCGATGGAGCGAGCATTGTAGCCGAACAAATTCGGGCGGCGGTGATCGACTTAGACATTGAGCAACAAAATTCTGATATTAGCAATATAGTTACGATTAGTCTCGGCGTGGCGAGTCTATTACCAAGTTTGAGTCAAAAGCCGTCAATACTTATAAAGCAAGCAGATATAGCATTGTATAGCGCCAAACAACAGGGGCGTAATCAGTCTGTGGTTTTTACTGGAGAATGAGCTACCATGTCACATTTACGCCAAAACGTGATTACCAAAGACTGGGTGATTTTTGCCACAGAGCGATCGAAACGTCCCCATGAATTTGCGCGATCGCATAATGAGATCCCACCAAAGTTACCAAGTTATAAACATAATTGCCCTTTTTGCAAAGGCAATGAAAATCCTAATGAAACCGAATATCTACGCATCGAAGATGAACGCGGGTGGAGGATTCGGATTATTCCGAATAAATATCCTGCGCTCTCACCCATAGGCGATCGCGTTCGGTATAGCGAAGGTATCCATCGCTCGATTACAGGCGTGGGCTATCACGAAGTCCTGATTGAACATCCTGACCATAATGCGACAATTGCCTTAATGGAACTTGGGGATGTGATCAATATTCTCAAAGCCTATCATCAGCGCTATAACCTGATTCGCCAAGATCAGCGGATTGAAAGCATTATCATCTTTAAAAATCATGGCGAGAGCGCAGGTACATCTCTAGAACATCCCCATTCACAGATTACGGCTACGCCTGTTGTCCCTTCCCAAATTCGCTATCGGATGATCGAAGCGACCAGTTATTTCGATGATATGGGTGAATGTCTATTTTGCTATACCCTCAGAGATGAGCTAAAAGCAAAAGAACGCATTGTCTTAGAAACAGAATATTTTGTAACTTTCATTCCCTATGCGGCGCTTTCACCTTTCCATATGTGGGTCTTCCCTCGCAACCATAGTTCTTCATTTGGCGATATTAGCGAACCTGAATTAGCCGATCTTGCCTATACCCTCAAAACAGTTCTTGCCAAGCTATATTATGGTCTAAATAATCCTGCTTACAATTACACAATTCGCTCTATGCCCACTGATGAGAAGCAATCCGATTATTTCCACTGGTATCTGGCGATCGTGCCGCGAGTCAATCAAGCCGCAGGATTTGAGCTAGGTAGTGGCATGTATATCAATACAGCGATGCCAGAGGATAGTGCTAAATTTTTGAGAGAAGTTGAGATTCTCTGCACTCGGTAAGTAGCTAGTCATAATAAAACCCAGAACCCAAAGAAGC
>JAYUSC010000667.1:0-15606 GCA_043755885.1 Pseudanabaena sp.
GCCCGCTGCGCGGGCGAACCAGCTTCTTTGGACTCTGGATTTTATTATGCCTAGCTACTTATCAGCAATTATTCACTTCTGCGACGCAAATATGAATCATGTATTAATTGGAATATCTGGAGGCATTGCCGCTTACAAAGTTTGTGAAGTTGTCTCAAGCTTGGCAAAACGCGGTATTGAAGTGCGCGTGATCCTAACGAAATCAGCAGCGGAATTTGTCACGCCGCTAACTTTCGCCACACTCTCGCGCCAACCAGCCTATACTGATGCTGACTTTTGGCAACCAAGCAATGGTAGACCATTACATATTGAGTTAGCAGAATGGGCTGATACTTTTTTACTAGCACCAGTGACCGCCAATACCTTAGCGAAACTCGCCTATGGGCTTGCCGACAATCTGCTTACAAATACAGTCCTCGCTTCTACTTGTCCGATCCTATTTGCGCCTGCGATGAATACGACTATGTGGCTGCAACCCTCTGTCCAAGAGAATTGGCGTAAATTATTACAAGAACATCGATATACTGCGATCGCACCGACGGATGGGCTTCTCGCTTGTGACGCGGTAGGAACTGGGAGGATGGCGGAACCAGAAGTGATTTTGGAATATTTAGAATCTTTTCTATTTACAAAGGGAAAACGGGATTTAACAGGAAAGAAGATTTTAGTGAATGCAGGTGGAACTCGCGAATTTATCGATCCTGTGCGCTTTATCGGCAATCCATCCACAGGTAAACAGGGAATTGCGATCGCAAAAGCCGCCATGCATCGCGGCGCAAAAGTCACCCTCATCACGGCAACCAGTCCCCCTCTTCCCTGGGGAGATGGGCTAGGCGTGAGGGTAGTCCGCACTGCCGCAGAAATGCATCAAGCCATGCTCGCAGAATTCCCATTTGCTGATATTACGATCGCAGCAGCGGCGATTGGTGATGTGCGATCGCAATTTCATAGCGATCGCAAGTTACCAAAATCAGAACTTCCCTTAAATCTAGAACTAGAATATATTCCCGATATTGTTGCCGATCTAGCCCGTCGCAAACGTCCTAATCAATTGCTAGTAGGCTTTGCGGCGCAGACAGGAAATGAGTCAGAGATCTTATCAGCCGCAAAAGAGAAGTTAGAGCGCAAAGGGCTAGATGCGATCGCAGCTAATGCAGTTAACAGTTCTCAAACTGGGTTTGGTACTGATACCAATCAAGCCACATTTATCCATAAAAATGGCAACGCCCAATCCACGCCACTCTGCTCCAAATTAGAACTTGCCCATCGCCTATTCGATTTTCTACCTACTTAGATGAGATGCGGCGCGAAGTGCCGCATCTCATCTGTTGGGGTTTGCAACAATCTTTGAAAAACTTTTGGTCATTACGAAACAATTACGACCATCAGATAAAGTCTCGTATTTAATATCGTCAGCAATTGTCTGGGCGATCATTAGCCCACGACCACCTGTGGGTATATCATCAATACTTTCAAAGTCTTGGTTTTTTTGCGATTCTAAAGCCGCGCGATCAATTTCTACTTGCAGATCAAATGGCTCGCCAAAGTCCCAAATCCTCATTTCCAAAAAGCATTCACTTTCATCGATCCTTATCTCAATATCGACTGGCGTTTCTTCAGCCAGTCCCTCATGAGCATAAGATACTACATTGGTAAATACCTCAACCAGAACTAGATTACACTGCATCCAAGTTGGTTTTGGTAATAAATTTTCAAATTGCCAAAACCACTCTTGCAATTTAGCAAGAGCGTAAATATCACTGTTGACTTGAATATGATAAGGCACTAACACTGATGATTTAATCTAATAACTTAATTTGAAACGGAATTACTGACGGTTATACCAGCGCATTAATACTCCTGCAAGTTTTTCTGAGTCATGACAAACGGTTCCGTTGGGCTTCTCTCGCATGATATTCGCCATCAAAACAGGACAGCTTATTGCAGCAAGATTATCACGATCTAGAGCCGTAAAATGTGACCCAGAGTCCGCGTAGTGTTGTAGCGATCGCTCAGAAGGTGGATGCTTCTGGACTAAAACTACATCAAACAGTCGCACACCTGCTAGCTTATCTAAAACTCGTACATAGTCTGATACTACATAGTCATCAGTTTCACCTACTTGACTCATGATATTACAAAGGTAGATCGATGGCACATTTCGATTGATCAATGCTTGAAGTATTTCGGGTACGAGTAGGTTAGGAATAATACTTGTATATAAGCTACCAGGTCCAATTACGATCAGATCTGCTTGATTGATATCGTCAATCGCCTGTGGCAAACCTCTAGGATGCTCTGGCTTACAACCAATATGTTTGATTTTGCCTCTAGCTTCAGGAATTTTCGACTCTCCTTCCACATAGCGCCCGTCTTCAAATTCGGCCCATAGCACCACGTGGTCAAGAGTTGCAGGCAGAACCCGCCCACGCACAGCCAAAACCTGCGAGCTAGCTGCGATCGCCTTTTCGAGATCGCCTGTGACTTCGCTCATCGCCGTCAGAAATAAATTACCGAAACTATGCCCAGATAATCCTTCCCCAGTTTTAAAGCGATATTGAAATAGTTCAGTAACTAACTTTTCTTCGTCAGCTAGGGCGGCGAGACAACTACGAATATCACCTGGGGGCAAGACCCCATGCTCGCGGCGTAAGCGTCCAGAGGAGCCACCATCATCGGCAACGGTGACGACTGCCGTAATATTGGCGCTATATTGCTTAAGTCCACGCAATAAATTTGATAAGCCAGTCCCACCGCCCACCGTGACAATTTTGGGACCACGATTGAGTTTGCGATGCGAAACCAGCAATTCTAATAGTTCTTTGTCTTGATTGGGCATCAAAACTTGAGTAATCGAGCCGAGCGCACGTTTCTGCCCCAACCACAATAGACCAAGTCCAATTACAAATGCGATCGGTCCACTCATATTGCGTGGCAAGATCGCCACCAATGTGTCGATCGCATTACCAATCAAACGGGATAAAAACAAGATCGGGGTTAGTCTCGCCGAGATGGCTATCCCTAAAACGATTAGCACAATACCGACAATGCTAACTAGTAGCCATCGCTTTACGAATAATCCTGGTAAAAACCACTGAAATCCTCTCAGCCATTTCTTTTTCTTAATGGCTGGACGATGGCGATTTGCTGGTGGCTTTTTTGAAGGCTTCATTTAGTGTCTAGTATCTAAAAAGGCGCTAATTATGGACAATGCTAGCACTGGCGCTGTGACGGCTGACAAAACTCGATCGCCTAACGACACAGGGACAAATCCCGCTGCGATCGCAATTTTTTCTTCGCGATCAGTCCAGCCTCCTTCACAGCCTGTGGCAACCACGATCTCAGTATTTTCGGCAACATTTGAGTTTTGTAAGGAAGTCAGTAAATGTGGGGCGTTAGGGTTAATCACGCAAATATATTTCAAAATTGGTGATGGAGCCTTGGACAGATGCTCAAACCAAGCCGCTAATGTTGTTGGATCGTTTATTTCAGGGACATAAGTACGCATCGATAGCTCAGCAGCTTCTTCGGCGATGCGTTGCCAGCGATCGCGTTTTTGATTACCAATTTGGTTGTCTGGCTTTAAGACTGTGCGATCGCTAAATAGCGGCACAATTTGACGCACCCCCAGCTCTGTCGCTTGGCGAATTACCGACTCGATGTTGTTACCTTTGGGCATAGCAATACCAAGCGTAATCTGGGCGGGTAATTCTGAATTATTTTCTAGTTTGACAATTATCTTGGCAAAATCTAGATCCTCTGAAAATTTAGCTAACCACCATCCACCTTGGCGATCGAGGGCGATAAACTCTGCGCCGCTTTCTAAGCGCAATACATTACACAAGTAATGCCTTTGCTCTGAAGTAATTGCGATCGCGCTATTAATTTGTAAAGCTGGCGTGATTTGGTGCGCCTGTAATGTTACTCTTTGCAGTCTACGTTTTTTAGATAACACAATTCAGGATCACGGATTAAACGGATTATTTGATTTCACAGATTTTAATCTATCCACAGCGCAAAGCGCTGCATCAAAAAAATCTGTGTAATCCGTGTAATCCATATAATCCGTGATTCAGAATTTATTTTGGACTAAATAGCCAGCCTTTTTTCCAAAAGAAAAATAATAATCCCCCAGAGATTGACAGCATAATTAGCCAACAGAGCGCATAGCCATAGGGCAGTTTTAGTTCAGGCATATTTCCTAAGTCAGTGTCAAAATTCATGCCGTATACACCTGCCACAAAGGTGAGCGGAATAAACACGGTGGAAATCACCGTCAAGAAACGCATGATCTCGTTGGTGCTATTGCTCAGCGATGATAGATAAATATCCATTAAGTTGGCGGCAAGTTCGCGGTAAGTCTCGACCATATCCATTACTTGTACGGTGTGGTCATAACAGTCACGCAAATAAATCTGCACTTCTGGGGCAATCATCGGGCTTTTTTCACGGATTAGCGAATTAATCGCATCACGCTGTGGCCAGATCGCACGGCGTAGGAGCAATAATTCACGCTTGATTTTATGGATTTTATCGAGGGTTTGGCGAGTTGGTTTATCGACCACTTCATCTTGCAAATCTTCGAGGCGCTCACCGTAGTCCTCTAGCACAGGGAAAAATCCATCCACGATCGCATCAATGAGGGTATAGGCAAGGTAATCAGACTTTTGCGATCGGATTACACCTCGATTGCGATGAATGCGCTGGCGAATTGGCTCGAATACATCGGTTTCGGGTTCTTCTTGCACGGTTAGCACATAATTTTTTCCCAAGATCAAACTCACCTGCTCATCATAAAATCCCCTACCATCTTCACGACTAGTCACCATATGCAAGATGATCAATTCCTGATCCTCAAAACTCTCGACTTTGGGGCGCTGGGGAATATTGACGATATCTTCAAGCACAAGTGCATGGAGGTTAAATACTTTGCCTAGTCGTTGCATGACATCTTCAGAGCCTAGCCCTTGAACATCGACCCATGAAACTGATTGACTATCTAGATAAGGAAAACAGTCTTCAGGCGTAGCAAGCTGAACCCCTAAGGCTTCCTCAGCATTGTAATCAATCAAGAAAATATTAGGAATACTGGCATCTTCATCAATGATCAACGTCCCAGGCGGACTGCCAGGTTCGGGTTCATTGAAGTCATAAAACTCTAATTCATCATCATTTTCCTCAGAATCATCTTCGATAGGACTAGGCTTAAATCTGGCTGGGTTATGGAGCATGATGAAGAGTGGCAGAAATACTCTTGTCAGTGTGCCACATTGTTAAGCCTAGTTCGTCTATAAAAACTTAGATGGTATAGGATTTGTTTCTATGCGATTTCCCTACGCCTCTGTGATTACTACTAGAAAAGTGAGAATAGGCGGCGCAAAGCGCCGCTTATTCTCACAAAGAAGCTCCCGATACGCGAGAAGCCCTGCACTTTAGTGCTGGGAGGTAAGCGAACGGCGGTTTCAACCGCCCGTAAAAAAACTTTGCCATAGTTAATCACTGTAGTGATATAATATTACACATGAAGCAAGTATTAACGATGGTTTGTAAGCTGCAACCCACCAAAGAGCAATCTTCTCAAATTGAGGATACTCTAGCTGGGTTCGCTAACGCTTGCAACCATATCAATAATACGATTGACCCAAAGCTGACTAACACTGTCAGGATTCAGACACTGATTTATCATGCAGTGCGAGAACTATTTGAGCTATCGGCAAACTTGGCTATTCGGGCCATTGCTAGGGTTTCTGCTAATCGTAAAACTGCTAAACAGAAAAAGTCTATTGTTAAAGATTTTAAGCCTACGAGCATTGATTACGATGCGCGTATTTTTGATTTCAGAGAGAAAGACTGGACTGCAAGCGTTACTTTGATTGGCGGTAGGCAGCACATCAAGATGGATGTGGGTAATTACCAGAAGGGGAAACTTAGAGGTAAAAAGCCAACTTCAGCTACGCTTTGTAAACACAAAGATGGTAACTACTATATCCATATCCAAGTTAAAGACGATGTACCAGAACCTAGTGATTCGCAAAGCGTAATCGGCGTTGATTTGGGTAGAAGAGACATTGCTGTTACCAGTGATGGGGATTCGTGGAGTGGCGAAGATATCCAGCAAGTTAGAGACAAGTTTTCCAAGGTAAGAGCATCGCTCCAAAACAAAGCCTCGAAAGGTACAAGATCAACTCGCAGGAGAGCGAGGCAAGTCTTGAAACGACTATCGGGCCGAGAGCAACGCTATCAGTCGTGGTTAAACCATACAATCAGTCGCACCATTGTTAATAAGGCAAAGTCTGACAAGTCCTCTATTGCTATCGAAGACTTGACTGGTATTAGAGAGAGGACTAATCAACAGCCTAGAAATAAAACTGAACGGCGGCGCTCTAATAGTTGGGCTTTCTACCAATTGCGTCAATTTCTTGAATACAAAGCTATTCAGGCTGGCGTTTCTTTGGTTAAAGTTAATCCTGCCTATACCAGTCAAATGTGCCATAACTGCCATCATGTCCATCCTGTTAAGGGTAGTTCCTATCGCAGTGGGAAAAACTTTAAGTGTGGACATTGTGGATGGACGGGTGATGCTGATTTTAATGGTGCGATAAATATTGCAATTATTGGGGCTTTTGTAAGCAAGCCTAGAGGTTCGGGGCTATCTTGCTCTTTGAGTAAGAACGTCTCAGGGCTACTACAAGATTCTGTGTTGTTGTGCGCGCTAGGCGAAAGCCCCGTCACTTCAGTGCGGGGTTAGCTTACTATATAATTTAAGTCTATGAAATCCAAAATAAACCTGAAAAGCATTGATATATTTAGTTTGAAATCGCTCGCTTCTTTTGCTTGTTTAAGTGCCGTCTTTGCAGGAAATGCGATCGCAGGTGCTTTACCTGACAAAATTCTCTGGGGCAAGCCAACTTGTGATGTGGGGACTGCGGAAATTTTGCGAAAACATGAATTACGAAAATCGGCTTTGGTCATAAATCCTGTTGATCCGAAGGCTCAAGCTCAATATCAGGCGCTTATTCAAAAACACAAATCAGAATTGCAAGCCTGTCGCGATCGCAATACGCCTCAAACCCAAGCAACTTGGCTACGGCTGTATCCCAATGATGTTAAAGCGGGTGTGCTAGAAGATGTATTCGACAAAATGGCAAATCGCGGCTACAACCAAGTTTTTATCGAAGTTTTTTATGATGGGCGCGTTTTGCTACCCGTCTCCGATAATCCTACGCCTTGGCGATCGGTGATGGAGGAGTCGGTCAAGGCGGGGGAAATACCTGCGGACTATGATCTGTGGAAACAAGCGATCGAGATCGGTAAGTCGCGGGGCATCAAGGTTTATGGATGGTCATTTGCGATGAATTTCGGCTATGGCTATAGCGAAATCAAGGGGCGTTCGGGGGCGCTGGCTCTGAATGGCAATGGCGAAAATAGTATTGCCAATACCAATTTTGATCGCAAATTGGTCAGCAATGGACGCGCTTTTTATGAAGATGCCTATGAAGTTGATCATCTATTTGCCGATCCTTACAATGCGATCGCAAAAGCGGATTTGACATCAGTAGTCAAGGCGCTGATGCTACGCAAGCCCGATGGCATGGTATTTGATTATGTGCGCTATCCCACTAATTCCACTGGGGTATTGATTGATAACGTCAAGCAACTATGGATTCATAGCAAAGCTTCGCGAACCGCTTTGCTGAATAGTATCGACAATAAAACTGTTCGCGAACTGATGGATATCTATCTCCAAAATGGCGATCTGACAGCGGATGATGTGGTTCAGACTGAGAAGAAACTGACAGATAACATTAAGGTGCGACCAACTAATATTAAAAATCCTCGAGAAACTGCTGCGATCGCCGAAAGCTTACTTTGGAATATCGCCAAAAATCATGCGTATCAAGGCGTGATTAATTTTGTGAATACTGTGACGGCTCCGCTCAAGCAAAATAATATTCCCATTGGCACTGTTTTTTTCTCCAATGGCAATCGCACTGAGTCAGGTAAAGTCGAGGCAAGAATGCAGCCTTGGGATCGATTCCCTAAATATATGGAGCGTCATCCGATGACCTATGCGCTTTGTGCTGATGGTAGTTGCGTTGCTGAGCAAGTCGCTGAAGTTGTGCGCCAATCAGCGCCCGAGACTTTAGTTTGTCCAATTTTGGCAGGAACTTGGGGACAGGGGTTTGATGGACATCCTAGCTTTGAAATTCAAACTAGAGCCATACTTGCGAGAGAACCAAAAATTAATTGTATTAGCCACTTTGTCTATTCGTGGATGGAACCCGAAAGCGATCGCCTTCGCAAATTTGGTAAAGCGACAGGTTTAGAGCCAGCGACGACACCAAACTAGAGACCTCAAAAAGTCCTAAAAATTCCTCAATCTCCCTTTGTGCGATTTACAGTGCTTTTCAAACCCAAACCAAGAGATTTTTGAAAGTGTTGCTTTGCAACACTTTCAAAAATCCCTTGTGGTTCGTTGGATCGCTGGTTTTAGCAAAAAATTAGGTTCCTTATTTTACTTTTATCTATTGCATCGAACTCAAGTTAAATTAGCGCTTAAGCCATAAAACCAAAGCAAATAAACCAACAGGTAAGGTAATCACAGATATAGCGATCGCATTGATCACATCTACGGTCAAATTATTTACCAATAAGCCCCAAGTGGGCGCTGCATATTTAATTACTGCTGATGCGATCGCAGAATAAACAAATAGTCGCAAAATAAATAAAGTTTGTTGCCACATAATCTTTTCTCATTTAATCAATGGTGAGCGGCTTCGCCGCTCACCATTGATTTTTAAATAAGAGTGGCGCTTTGCGCCACTCTTATTGGATTTTTAGTTTTTCTTTTTAGTGCCTTCTTTTTCTTGGATCTCACTTGGCACAGGAAACTGCTCAATCGGTTGTCCAGCTAACGCCCTTTCCATAAACTTACGCCAAATCGGAACCACATACACACCGCCCGTCACGCCATTTGCCATTGGCGAATAATCATCATTCCCAATCCAAATCGCCACCGATAACTGTGGTGCATAACCCACAAACCAAGCATCTCGAAAGTCTGAAGTCGTACCAGTCTTACCAGCTACAGGTCGCCCGTCACTCATTTGGGCTTCAGTGGCTGTACCGTTGGTAACGACTCCACGCAAAGCATCATTTAGATAAGAAACTGCGACTGGATCAAGAATGAGTTCTGGTTTTGGTGTATTGTCCAACACCAGATTGCCATTGCGATCGGTGACCCGAGCAATTAATGTCGTTTTAGACTTGTAGCCACCACTAGCAAATACGGCATAGGCTCCCGCCACCTCCATCGGCGTGACATCGGCGGCTCCGAGCGGCAAAGAAACAACAGGAAGAATCGGACTATTGATCCCTAATTTTCGACAAAGAGCCACGACATTTTCGTTGCCAAATTCCAGCCCTAGCCTAAGTGCAGGAATATTTCGTGAAACTGCGATCGCTTGACGAATGCTCATACCGCCTGAGAACTTATTGTCATAGTTGCGCGGTACATAAGCTTCATCGCCGTCGGGAATCGACATCGGACTATCGTCAATTGATGAGTCAGGAGTGTAGTTACCAGAGGCAAAGGCAAGATAGTAAACAAAAGGTTTAAACGAAGAACCTAACTGTCTTCTTGCCAGAACCGCACGGTTAAATTGATTTTTGTCAAAGTCGCCGACACCACCGACCAAAGCCTTCACAAATCCTGTACGCGGATCGACCGCCACCAAAGCCAATTGGTCGGCATATGCACCGCGATCAACTAAATCCTTGTGTCCTTCAGCAGCCACTTCTTCAGCAATACGCTGCATCTTTAAGTCAATCGTTGTTTGAACGCGCAAGCCACCTTGTAAGACAACATCCCGACCAAACTTTTCTTCTAGCTCAGCCGTAACAGCTTGCGAAACATAAGGAACACGACTAACTTCATAAGAGATCCCTTGTTTACGGATCGTGATTTTCTGCGCCCTTGCAGCTTTGATTTCCGCAGGTGTTGACCATCCCAGCTCTAGCAGACGATCTAGCACTAGCCCTTGACGCTTCTTGGCTTCACTAAAGTTATCGACTGGGTTAAATACTGAAGGTGCTTGAATCGTACCTGCTAACATTGCAGCTTCACCTAAAGTCAAATCAGCAGCAGATTTACCAAAATAATTCTGAGAAGCGGTTTCAGCGCCATTCGTGTTTTTCCCCCAAAACACTTGATTGAGATACATCTCAAGGATTTGCTCCTTGGTAAATACCTGCTCAACTCGCATTGCTAAGACAGCCTCGGCAACTTTGCGATTGAGGCTACGCTCATTGGATAGAAATAAGTTTTTAACTAATTGCTGCGTTAATGTCGATCCACCTTCAACGGTTCCACCTGCATTAAAGTTAGCTAAAATTGCGCGTCCGACACCGCTGGGATCAATGCCCTTGTGGGTATAGAAGTAGGCATCTTCCATCGCGAGAACCGATCGCTTGAGATGTGGAGAAATGCGATCGAGGGTCACAACTTCGCGATTGACATCACCATGCAAACGCGCAATTAAGCCACCGTTAATGTCATAGATATAGGTGGTTTCAACTGGGACATAACCTTTGAGGACTCTCACATCGGGCAGATCGCGAAAACTGAGTGCTAAGCCCACCAGCCCACCAGCAACTGCTGCACCACCAATCATGATCAGGCCCAGTAACGTACCACCAACTGCTTTGAGAGTACCTTTTAAAATACTGCCTGTCAGAGATTGAGAACGCTCTACACTATTCGATGCCACAGCAATCTACCCTTTGATCAATTCACAAGTAATCTTACTGCATTAATAAGTATTCCGTACTAAAAAGTTAAAGGTCACGCCTTGCGTGACCTTTTTAGCGACCTTTAAGTTTTTAGCGGCGCTGAGCCAGCTTGTCATAGACCAATTGCAGATCGACATGGTGATGCGCGATCGCAACTAATGTGTGATAAAACAAATCCGCCACTTCTGATGCGATCGCATCGGGATGATCGTCTTTGCAAGCCATCACCACTTCGGCAGACTCTTCGCCAATTTTTTTTAAAATACTGTTGTCGCCACCCGCAAATAATTTACAGGTATAAGAGCTTTCTTGGGGATGGTCTCTGCGATCGACAATCACCGCAAATAATTCTGAAAGGGGATCATTCATAAAATAAAATACTTATAAAAAATAATTGTGAGGCGCAAAGCGCTTCACAATCCTAATAATAAAGGCACGCCATGCGTGCCTTTATTGTTTTTGAATGTTCTGTAAAGCAGAACATTCAAGCAAGCTAAATGTTGCCAACAATTACTTGATGGAAACCTTACCACCTGCTTCTTCGATTTGCTTCTTAGCAGCTTCAGCATCAGCCTTAGACATAGCTTCTTTGATCGTCTTAGGAGCAGCTTCAACCATGTCCTTAGCGTCTTTCAAGCCCAAGCCTGTGATTTCGCGAACGATCTTCAGAACAGCAATCTTCTTGTCAGCAGGAACTTCATCAAGTACCAAGTCAAAAGCAGTCTTTTCTTCTTCTACTTCAGCAGCAGCACCGCCACCAGGAGCAGCCATCATCATGCCACCAACAGGAGCAGCAGCCGAAACGCCAAAGGTTTCTTCGATCGCTTTGACCAATTCAGAAGCTTCAAGAAGGCTCAAAGACTTTAGTTCTTCAATAATGCTGTCGATTTTTGTAGACATAGTTTTTCTCTTTAGTTAATAGATAGTTAGGTGATTGGTAATTGGTGATTGCCAATTGATTTAAGCAGCTTCTTTTTCGGAAATAGCTTTGATAGCGCGTCCCAGAGATTGAGGAACCTCTTTGATACCGATCGCAATCTTGGCGGTAACCGCGTTGATCGCACCAGCAATTTGCGCGATCAAGACTTCCTTGGAAGGTAGATCGGCGATCGCCTGCAAGTCTTTTGCAGTCAAAGCGCGACCTTCTAAGACACCACCGCGAAGTTCGGTTTTCTTAGATTCCTTTTGGAAAGCTTGATAAGCCTTGACAGCACCACCGATGTCATCTTTGACAAACAGACAAGCCGAAGGACCAACTAGGAAATCTTCAAGAGGCTTCCATTCGGGTACGCCAGAAATTGCTTGCTTGAGCAAAGTGTTTTTGGTGGTTCTGCACACTGTCCCCGTAGGACGGAGAGAGCGGCGGAGCTTAGTAATCTCAGCAACTGACAAAGTTGAATAATCGATCACCATGACCATTTGAGTTCCTTCAAACTCTTTGGTCATTTCTCCGACTAAAAATTTCTTTTGGTCTAGGGTCTTACCCATATGGTTCTCACCTCCTTGTATTTGGAGCTAATTGAATGGCACATCGCGCCATTCAATTAGCTATGTAGATCTTTAAAGTCATTAAAAAAGCCTCGTCTTTTCACAGACCGAGGCTAAAAAAGTATTCTTTCAAGAATCTTTTTTAAACACCTCGGCAGGAAATTAAGCCATGAGCAACCTGCTGTCTATGGAGATATTCAGTTGTCGAAATTTCTTTCTATTAATGACTTTGAAAGGCTTTAGTTACGCATCTCCGAATTTGAGATCACGCAGAGCGGTGACATCAACTTCGATCGCAGGACCCATCGTTGCGGATACATACAGCGAGCGCCAGTATCTACCCTTTGCGCCTGAAGGACGATTGCGATCAACCGTTTCTTGCAAAGCTTTGAGGTTGATTAGCAAGTCTTCGGCAGGGAAGGCTGCTTTGCCAAATTGGATGTGGACGATGCCTGTGCGATCGGCGCGAAATTCTAGCTTACCAGCTTTGAACTCGTTGATTGCGCCAGCCAAATCAGTGGTTACTGTACCACCCTTAGGCGAAGGCATCAATCCTCTTGGACCAAGCAATTTACCAAGCTTAGCAACTTGAGGCATCATGTCGGGCGTGGAAATCAGCAAATCAAAATCCATTCTTCCCTTGCTGATTTCATCGATTAGTTCCTCAGAACCAGCGATGTCTGCACCTGCGGCGGTTGCTTCGGCAACTTTTTCACCACGAGCGATAACTGCTACGCGAATTGTTTGCCCCGTTCCTTTAGGTAAAGTCACCGTCGTCCGCAATTGTTGATCAGCGTACTTAGGATCGATACCTAGTCTTACATGTGCTTCGATGGATTCCGCAAACTTAGCAGTTGCAGTGACCTTAACTAGTTCCAATGCATCGATTGGCGCATAAGGACGGTCTTCAACTTTGCTGAGAGCTTCCTTAAGACGCTTTGAGATTTTCTTTGCCATGATTACTCCTACGGGGTGCGATCGGAAAAATTAATTCCCTCCCCCAACTAAAATTTTTATGTGGATTTCATCGATATTGACAATCGACAGAACTAGAAACTAAGCGCTAATCGTCACGCCCATGTTCTTGGCTGTGCCTTCAATAATCTTCATCGCTGCATTGATATCATTTGCGTTGATATCAGGCATTTTGGTTTCAGCGATTTGACGAAGCTGGTCTTTGGTAATCGAACCAACTTTTTTACGGTTAGGTTCAGCAGAGCCAGAGGTGATACCAGCCGCTTTTTGAATCAAAACTGATGCTGGTGGTGTTTTGAGAACAAAAGTAAAACTTCTGTCTTCATATACAGATATTTCGACAGGAATGACCATACCTGCTTGATCAGCAGTACGGGCATTGTATTCCTTACAAAACATCATGATATTGACACCATGCTGACCTAGAGCAGGACCAACTGGTGGAGTTGGGCTAGCCTTACCAGCATTAAGGGCCAACTTGATAATTGCTGTAACTTTCTTAGCCATTAATTTTAGCCGTTAATTTTAGCCGTTTAAAAAACTACAAACCTGCGTTTGAGTGAATTAGTTTTGCTTTTGTACCTGAGTGAACTCTAGTTCAACAGGAGTGTCTCTACCAAAGATTGAAAGCAGGGCTTTGAGTTTGCTCCGTTCTGGGCTAACTTCCACCACTTCGCCTTCAAAGTCTTTGAAAGGTCCATTAAGCACTTTGATCTTGTCGCCTTGAGCCATGTTGATTTTGAGAACTGGCTCTTGCTCGACAGTGACACGGAAAATTCTTTCAACTTCTTTTTCGGTGAGAGGACGAGGTTTAACATGTCCTCGACCGCGACCGTAGTGACGTTTTTGTTCAGTGCCGACAAAGTTAATTACATGGGGGGTGCTTTTGACAGCAAGCCATGCGTCGTCATCAACTTCTAGCTGTCCGATTTCATTTCTGACAGTTTTGATTTGAATCAGCACATATCCAGGGAAAATCTTTTCCTCAGAGGTCGCGCGACTGCCATCCTTTCTCAGTTTGACGGTCGGGGTCTGCGGAATTTCAATTTGCTTGATCCTATCTTCCACATCAAGAGTCTTGATGCGTTGTTCTAGGCTCGACTTAACCTTTTTTTCGCAGCCCGAAGCGATTTGAACGGCATACCAGTTAAATAGTACGTCTTCATCTTCTTGGCTACTAGATGAGTGGTCGATGTCCTCGGTAAACATTATTGAAACACCTGCAATGCGATCGCCTTAAACACAGCATCAATTAGATAAACAAAGGTTGCTACTGCAACGATCATCAACAGAACGGATGCAGACTCACTAATGAGTTGTTGGCGTGAGGGCCAAACGATCTTACCGAATTCGGCTTTGGATTCTACAAAAAGTTTAGCGATCCCAGTTGGCTCAGATTTAGCATCTGATTCAGCTTTTGATACTTCTTTTGGTTGCTCTTTTAGGTCGTTTTTGGTCATAGCGGCAACTCTTGCGGTTCCTTTGCAATCTTTGTGAATGCGATACGTTTAAGTGCAATTCTCTAAAAATGGTGAAGCGCGCCCTGGAGGACTCGAACCTCCGACATCAGGTTTTGGAGACCTGCGTTCTACCAACTGAACTAAGGACGCACGTAATGAAAACACGATTTCGATACGCAACTAGTTTATATCTGTATCAATTGCTATAACAAAATAGTATTTGATACATAGTATAACCATAGATGGCTCTATAGTGGTCGATCAAATCGTTGTTTAAGACGAGTTGCTTTACCAACGAGGTCACGTAAGTAGTAGAGCTTAGCACGACGCACTTTACCACGACGAATCACTTTGATGCTTTCAATTTGAGGAGAATGTAGCAAGAAGGCTCGCTCAACTCCAATCCCTTGAAATACTCGACGGACGGTAATAACAGTGTTAACACTGGAACCACGTCTCGCAATGATCACGCCTTCGTATGGCTGAGTACGTTCTTTGCCGCCCTCTTTGATTCTAACTCCAACTTTGACAGTATCGCCCACATAAATTACGGGGAGATCTGTTTTGATATATTCCGCTTCAATTGAGCGGATGATTTCAGAAGCGTTCATGAGGAATGCCAAAAAAGTCGCGATCATCTATGTTAAAGCATCAATGCTCTAATGTCTATGATTTTCGCAAAAAAGTTTAGATATAGTGCTTCGCGCTATATCTAAACTTTTTTGTACAAAATAAAGGCGACGCTTCGCGTCGCCTTTATTTTGGCATTAATATACTTGACAGACCATAAAGATACACCCCCCTCAATCCCCCCTTGCAAAGGGGGGAAGTCCAGAAATCTAGTTCCCTCCCCTTTGCAAGGGGGGAAGTCCAGAAATCTAGTTCCCTCCCC
>JAYUSC010000668.1:0-6254 GCA_043755885.1 Pseudanabaena sp.
TGTTTTAAAGTAAAAAGTGGCGCTTTGCGCCACTTTTTACTTTAAAACACTAACATTTCCCTAATTAACCATCGATTATCTTTTTTTACCAAGTCATACTCAACCGTGTATTTGGCATCATCTTTTGAAGCCCCACGATCAAGTTCGCCATTGTTAAAATAATTGCGCGACTCCGAAATCTTGGCAACCACCTTAGCCTTACTATCGCCGTCAGGGGTAACACTATCAATTTCGCTTGATTTGGTTTGGTACTGCAAATAGGAGTTACCAGCTTTTAGCTCTTTAGCGCGTCCTTTCCAGTCACTAAGAGCAGGATCAACTAAAATTTCCTCTAAAAGATTGTCTTCATACCCCTTCCCAAGGGCTTTAGATTTAGTTGCTTGCCACGACTCGATCACTTTAGTTGCAGTTTCTTTGTCTAAAGGACCTGGTTGAGCAACTGGAGCAGCATCATTTTCCTTAAGGGCTAGTACTAGATTGGTGATTGGTTTTTCTAAGGTTACAGGCTGTGCTTGGGGATTACCAGTTAAAGCGCGAACAGCCCACACAACTAACCAAATCGAGCTACCTAGCACTGCGATCGCTAAAACAATTACAGTTGCTAAACGACCAACATTAAATTTGCGTTTTGGTGGAGATGATGGCTGACTTGATGTTTTAGCTGGAGATGGACGCTTGATTTCTTTGACAGGTTCATTAACACTTTTTGGTGCATTTCTTGAGGGTGAAGGATTACTGGTGCGGCGTGAGCTAGGCAGATCTCGCGATATACCCTGACCATAGGTGGCAGGTCGATCAATTAGAGGAGTCGCAGAGCGCTGAAAACGATTCGGGATCTCAGGGGCGTAAGTTGAAAGTTTGGGACCAGCAACGGCCCTCTTGGCAGGATTCAGCTCAAAATCGCGATTGACAGTTGGAGACTCATCTATAGAAGATACCGCCGCTATGCGATCGCCACCCACAGGCGAAGTCCATTCCGATGACATTGCCCCAGTATTCGGCAATTCTTCTAGGTATGCTTGCACCTGCTCATCCGCAAAATAATCCTTGAGCGATACGATTTGACTCATCAGATCGCGGAAATGTGGATAGACCTCTTCTTGCATCCAACGTTCGCTGTAGAGACATAGCCCTGGTAAAAGATCGGGCGCACCTTCAGAATTTTGACGAATAAAAGCGATCTGCTCATCTTCGCCACTCTGATCGATCGCAGAACTTGCTTCTTCCGTCTGACCCAGCAACAAAGCACATACCGCTTTTTCTAAATAAATATCTTGCTTAGCACTGAGTTTCACCAGTAACCCTTTAGCACGACGGATAAGTGCAGGCTGGCGTTGCGAAAATCCCCGCGCAATCAACGCATAGACTGCGAGATAGGTTGCCACTGAAGATGGACGACGCGCTTCTTCTTCAAACAAGGTGTGCTGCTCCATCGCCGTCATGTAGCTACGGAGTTGCTGAATAAACCGCAAAAAATCGTCAATACCGAGACTGGAGTAGTCATTACCTGAGCCATCAATGCCGCGCCGCGCATCCAGCATCTCTTGCAAGAGTGACAGTCCTTTGCGATGCGAGTCGGTATGATTGTCAGGAGAAGCTAACAATTCGAGGATTCGATAGGGGCGGAGGCGGAATAGATCAGCCTGAATTTCACTGCGAATACTCAGAAATAATCCTTCGCGCAATAAAATTTCTTGAGCCGATTCTAAAGATGCAGCCGCAGACTCATATTGTCCTTGTTTCCAATATTCACGCCCAAGATCTAGATAGGAAAGTGATACAGAGAGCAGTAAGTCAGGATCGTGAGGCGAGATTCTTGCCGACTGATACTCGGCTTCTTCAGGATCGTAATAGGGCTTGGCTAGAGCTAAAACTTTCTCAGATTCGCCGAGTTCATACAAAATCAGTAATAGCCCTGCAAAGTCTTTTTCGTCAGCTTCAATCTGAGGCGGCAATGTCAAAATTGGGCGATCGCTACCAGCCTCTAGGGCATCGTTTTCAGGCGTAGGACTATGGCGATCGCTCTCAGTCAGGGTTTCATAAGCTTTATCAATAATGCGTTTGCGAGAGGCGATCGCCGCATCAGAATATTCTCGCCTTGGCATCGAGAGCAGGCGATCGCGATGGGCTTGATGAACTTTATCTAGCCCTGATAGGTGTGTTAAACCCAGAATACGGTAACAGTCTAGGGGAACTCTCACTTTGCTTTTCTACCCAAAACTTCAATTGGAAATGCCGATCGCAACGCCGATAATGCCAACCTGTTTGCCTCTCAAAAAAGATGCTCTGTACTTAGCGCACTAAAGGCGCACTAAAACAGCCAATTCTATATATTTAAAAAATAAAGTACATAGAACGCCCGAATTATACACTAAGACCATCAAATCAGCGATCGCAATTTTTGACCAGCTGTTAAATTTCGATTTCTAGAAATAGCGATCGGCTAATTTGTTGGGGCGTATTTATTGCGTATGAACGTCTCCGCAGCGCCGAAAGGTTAGATTAGTTGTTGTATGAAAGTGCAATTGATCGCCTTGAAAGAGTTCGATAAAAAGCAAATGAAAGAGGGCGCTTTGCGTCCTCTTTTTATTTCCCGCTTATTTTGGCTTTGTAACCTAAGCCTAGCAAAATCTGTAAAATTTTCTGGCTGCAATCGCCCTGAATCTCGATCGCATTTTCTTTCGCAGTGCCACCAGTGCCGCATTGATTTTTTAACTGTTTCGTCAACTTCGCCAAATTATCAGTTGTAGTCTGAAATCCTGTCACCTCAGTTACAGTCTTTCCGCCTTTGCCTCTGCGTGTTACTTGAATACGAGGATTTTGTTGCTGCGGTGGCAAATCAACCACATGCTGATCTGAATCATCTTCTTCAGGTGCGCCAAACTCACGATAAACTACACGATTTTTGGTCACTATCCCACCCAAGCTGCTCGCCACGCTAGTTCGGCTTCAGCGATCGTCTTTTGTTGATATTTTTTCTCTAGCTCATTGTGCAGATGCGCTAGCCTTGCTGACAAAACGCGCAACTCGCCGCGATGAGACATGACCTTGCGATCGGTAAACTCAATTTCAGCAAGACGAATATTCATCTGTGCGTTTTGATCATCTTTATTCTTGTTGGCTTCAGCACTTAAAACTTGATGCTCGACTAAAAGTTGGTTCAGGATCTCCATGCTTTCGTTGAGGAGCTTACTGAGCAAAGTATCGAGATTTTCTTGATTGGTGCGACTGTCGCGATCGCAATTTGCGAGAGTTGTTTGCATCTGATCACAGAGCAACTTGATCCGCTGCCGCAGTGCTTCTTGCAAATTTTGGCGAGCTGAGAGAGATAGCGCTAGAAATGCATCAGGACATTTTTGGGTGCAGAACTTAAATACGGCGAGCAGAATTTGTTGCTGCACAGCTACTGCGATCGCCTGTGAATACTCAATATGAATAACATCAATGCGACTGATCACATCTGCGATCGCCTGTTGGATATTTTGAATATCTTTATCAATACGCACTAGCATCGTAGTTCACCCTATTTTTTTCTTTCGTTTCCAAATAGATAAGGATAGGCGGTGCTTCACACCGCCTATCCTTATCTATTTGGATTTGTAACGCCGTGGGCGCTGCAACAACGAATTTTTTGATTATTCGCCAACCACAAAGCGCACAAAGCGACGAACTTTAACGTTTTCGTTGAGCTTAGTACCAGTTAGTTTCACCAACTCATCAACGGTAATGCTTTGATCTTTGATGAAAGGCTGATCGAGTAAGCACAATTCTTTCAGACGCTTTTCGATGCGACCAAGTACGATCTTTTCGCGGATGGCGGCTGGTTTACTAGCCAAGTCATCTTTGCCCGATTCGATTTGCTTTTCATTTTCCACAAAAGCAGCAGGAATATCGGCAACACTGACGTATTCCACGTTAGGGCAAGCAGCAATTTGCTTGGCTACGCTGTCAGCTAGTTCTTTGAGTTCTTCACGACGCGCCACGAAATCGGTTTCGCAGTTAACTTCGACTAGCACACCGATGCGGCTGCCAAAGTGGATATAACTATGGACGATTCCTTCAGATGCTTCACGGCTTGCTTTTTTAACAGCAGAGGCTAGCCCCTTTTGTCTTAAATATTCGGTTGCCTTGGTAAAATCACCACTGGAGTCAACGAGCGCTGCTTTACAGTCTTTGATACCTGCGCCAGTTCTCGCACGTAGCTCTTGAATTTGTTGGGTTGTAATGTCTGCCATATTAAGTAAGCTTGTTTTGGATTTCTAGGGCAACATTTCGAGGAGCGAGGAGTTTTTGCTCGTTGCCGAAAATATCTCTCGAAAATATTTCTAAAATGTTTACAGTACTCTAATTTATCACAATTCTATGTACACAGGGTTTTGAAAATTTGGGACGATCACCAAAATGAGATGCGGCGCGAAGCGCCGCATCTCTATTAGATTAAGATTTTTTGATGAATCAAAGCTTGCTGTTTGAGTTGCTGTACCCGATCGCAAAAAAATTGGTCGCGATTTTCGAGATGATCAACCCAAGCGTCAGTCAGTAGCTGCGCGTCGTCGGGCAAATCCGCTAATTCCCAACCAGAGATTCCTAAATCTTGCATTAAATAAGACACTTTGGGATCGTAACTAATTGCCGAGCAGTGACTGCCCTCAGCCGCCGCCATAATCAATCCATGTAACCGCATGGCGATCGTCAAATCGACACTACTAAAAATCCCCTTAAGGCGACGAGGATCTTTTTGAGTGATGATTTGGCTACGATCAGGAAGCTTTTGATTTAGCGAATCACAGATTGCTTGGGCGATCGCCTTGTCTTGGGAGGGCTGAAATGGGATTAGCAAAATTTCAGCATTGGTTTGCATTTGTAACTTTTGCAAAGCCTCGGTAATTGTGGCAAGACGACAGGACGTGAGTGCAGGATGCGATCGCAAAACCACAGCAACACGAGGTGTTGATAAATCACGCTCCATCTTGATCGGAGTGGCCGCCAAAGCCCATACAGGATCAGGCGCAACCACACTCTCAATTTGCCAATCTGCCAATAATTGCGCCGAATCGCGATCGCGCACAGATACCGATGTACATCCCCCAAAAGCACGTCTGGCGATCCATTTACTCAACTTGCGCTTCAGTGGTCCCACCCCCTGCGCCCATGCGATCGTCTGTAAGCCCATCCCCTGAGCTAAGCCCATAATCCCACCGTAATAAATCGGATTTCTGGCACTCGTAGCATCTTGGAGCAAACTGCCACCACCCCAAATAAATAAATCTGATCGCCTTAGTTCATTGATCAATGCAAATACAGAATTGCGATCGCTAGCTTCGACGCTATGCAAATTTTCGGTCGCTCTAGGACTAGCCGACAATACCAGCGGTTGGATATCTTTGGGCAACATTTGCAGTAATGTCGCAAGTAGCGCCTCATCACCACCATTGCCCATTCCGTAATATCCACATAAAACCGCACGTCGCATATTGATCGTCCCAAATATTGTTTAGCTTTGCCGCAATTCTCACGCGATCTTAATTGTCGCGTATTTGCACCAGCAAAACCGATTTTCACCGCCGTAGGCGGTGAAAATCCTTAATTATTCAATTTCAATAAATGTGGCACTCATGACTAGGGTTACGCCAATTAACAACCAAACAATTGGCATATATTCAGGACTAATAAAGCTATTCCCGATCTGCATTAAGGCGATCGCCATGCCTATAAGACCCGCGATCATGGCCCATAACCAGTGAAAACGAACTCGACTAGAGCGTCTCTTTGATCTCTGTAAAAGCTTTGGTGATGAAGTTGATATATAAACCTGAGTCTTCGGCGATCTCTGGTTGGCAGTCGCCAAATTCCCCATCGAACGATTAGCGGTAACTTGAGTCGAATCTAGGGCTTTTTGAGGCTTTGACAATATTTTTTGTGAGGTTTTCTGCGTGATATTTTGATTGAATCTTGGCTTTAGCTTTCTGCGTTTCTGATATATGCGATTTTCGATTTGTTTGAGCCGTAACCAAAATAGCAGTGACAACGCGATCGCAATTGTGCCTAATGCGATCGCGAACTTGACTAAAAGAAGCAGCAAGTCTATGTTTTCTTGAACAGGTAAAAAAATTGCCATATACGCTGCAATTAAGCCAAATTTCGCACCCATTATACAACATTGTTTCACCGCACCTAAAAATCCATGAACTAGAAATCATCAGCAAAAGTGTCAGTAAAAACATGACAATCAAACCCAAAAATGTTGTGGCGGG
>JAYUSC010000669.1:0-6251 GCA_043755885.1 Pseudanabaena sp.
GCGCGAAGCGCCGCCTATATTATTAGGAATTAAACATGGCAAGTACAGAGGTTGTAGTAATTGGTGGCGGAGCCGCAGGATTTTTTGGCGCAATCCATGCAGCGCAAGCACCGCATACGCGAGTAACTTTATTGGAGGCAGGACGACAACCACTAGCTAAGGTGCGAATTTCGGGCGGTGGACGCTGCAACGTTACCCATCATTGTTTTGAACCTTCGCAATTAGTTCTAAATTATCCTAGAGGTTGCCAAGCTTTGCGGGGTGCGTTTTCGCGGTTTCAGGCTTTAGATGTTGTGCGTTGGTTTAATACTGAAGGAGTGAAGCTAAAAACGGAAGCAGATGGCAGGATGTTTCCTGTCACCGACGATTCGCAAACAATTGTGGAAGCATTGATGTTTGCTGCAAAAAAAGCTGGTGTGGTTCTTCGCAATAATGTTTTAGTGCAGAAAATTGAGAGTTTGGGAGAAAGCAAGTTTGATGTGATTCTCAAAAATGGCGAAAATATAATTTGCGATCGCCTATTACTTGCCACTGGTAGCAGCCCATCTGGTTATGCGATCGCGCGATCGCTAGGACATGAACTAGAGCCTCCTGTCCCTTCACTTTTTACATTTAATATTAAAGATTCTAAACTGCATGAACTGGCTGGAGTTAGCGTTAACCTCGCTACAGTTAAGCTGATAATATCAAATTCTCATCCTGAAAAGAAAAAGTCTACTCGCAATCAATTAGAACAATCAGGCGCTCTATTAGTTACCCATTGGGGTTTAAGTGGTCCCGCCGTTTTAAAGCTGTCAGCATGGGCGGCGCGCGAATTGCATGATTGCAACTATCAAGCAAAATTAGCAGTTAATTGGATTCCTTCACTCAAAGTAGAAGCAATCAAGCAGCTTTTACTAAGTGCGAAGACTGAGCAACCCAAAAAATTTATATCTAATTATTGCCCTGTCGATATTTCGTTGCGTTTATGGGAATATCTGCTCGATCAAGCTGAAGTGGAACTCGAAAAACGCTGGGCAGATATTTCTAATAAGTCAATTCAGCAAATTGTGAATGTACTAAGTGCAAGTGAATATGCGATCGCAGGCAAAGGTGTATTTAAAGAAGAGTTTGTCACTTGTGGCGGGATTCGTTTGCAAGATGTTAATTTTCAGACGATGGAAAGTAAGCTTTGCCAAGGTTTATTTTTTGCGGGTGAAGTGTTAGATATAGATGGTGTAACAGGTGGGTTTAATTTCCAGAGTGCATGGACTACGGCGTGGATTGCAGCCCAAGGTATAAACTATAGCTGAATGTACGGTAAATCGCGTACAATACGATCAATTTTTAAGCCATGCAAGATACTGCTGAATATACCTGCGCTTTTTGTGGGGAGACTAATACGACATTTGTTGATTTTAGTGGGGGAATGCAACAGTCGTATGTAGAAGATTGTCAGGTTTGCTGTCAACCCAATATTTTGTATATTCAGATTGACGAAGATACTCTAGATATCGAAATTAACAGTGAACCAGAAAGTTAGTTTAGATTGAATCCGCGCAAAGCGCGGATTCAATCTAAAGAACGCTAGCTAGCAAGGCTTTTTGAGCATGAAGACGATTTTCGGCTTCATCCCAAATGCGTGACTGAGAGCCTTCCATTACTTCATCGGTAATTTCTTCACCACGATGGGCTGGTAAGCAATGTAATGCGATCGCATTTTTATCCGCTAAAGCCATAAGTTTCGCATTCAACTGATAGGGCTGGAAAATAGGAATCCGATCTTCTGCTTCTGACTCCTGCCCCATACTCGCCCATACATCTGTATACAGGACATGGGCTGCTAATGAGGCAAGTTTAGGATCATCAGTGACAATTACTTCGGAATTAATCGCTAAAGCTTTGGCTTGGGCAACAACAGCAGGGTTAGGCATGAAATTCTTTGGTGAAGCAATCCGCACATTCATACCAACGAGGGCGCAGCCGATCATCAGGGAATGCGCCATATTATTGCCATCACCGAGATAGGTGAGGGTTAATCCTTTTAAAGAGCCAAAGTTTTCCATCACGGTTAGTAAATCCGCGAGGACTTGACAGGGATGCTCTAAATCACTCAAAGCATTGATAATCGGCATCTTCGAGAATTTCGCAAAAGTCTCTAGCTCCGCTTGCTCGAAGGTGCGAATTGCTAACACATCCAAATAGCGATCGAGTACTCTAGCCGTATCTTCCACAGGTTCGCCGCGACTAACCTGTGTCACATTAGGATCGAGGTCGATCACATGCCCCCCTAGTTGATGCATGGCGACAGTAAAGCTAACTCGCGTTCTTGTGGAGGCTTTGCGAAAGAGCAAGCCAAGGGTTTTTCGCTGAAAGTCAAACTGGACTTCTCCTGCTTTGAGTTGCTTGGCAAGAGTCAGTAATTCCTGAATTTCGCTTGGCTGCAAATCTGCCAAACTAAGAAGATCGCGTCCCTGAAGGTTTCCCATTGTTGTTAATTAGAAAAGAGCTTTTAATGACTGTATCATCAACTTACAGCGCTTTACCCTGAAACCAAGAACGGCTTTTTTGAGATATGAAGTTCATCTCTACGAAACTAACCATATTTAATTTGTCTAAGCGCTATTACCTTTGGGCGTTATTGGGGATTGCGGGTTTAGTTTTGACCAGTGAAATCGTGGCGAGACTGGGAGCTGAGATTTTATGGTTTCAAGAGATGGGCTATTTGCCGATGTATTTGTTGCGGCTGACTTGGCAAATTGGGTTAGGAAGTACTGTATTTGCGATCGCAATAGTCTATCTCTTCAGAAATTTGCACACTGCCGAAACGCTGAAATATGCTGATCTGCCTAGCGATGCTGAGCAGCGCAAGGCAAAACTACGCAAGCGAGGAGATCCAAATAAGCAACAGGCTTTGTTAGCCAAACATATCCCCACATCTTTGCGATTGCGTTGGCTATTGCCGCTAGTTTTGAGCTTGAGTCTGCTGATTTGTTTGCTCGTCATTCATTATGGACAGGTTGCGATCGCACAATGGCAACCGTCAGTGATTTTGCCAAGTAAGGCTCCGATCGCCCCTTTATTATTTAGACCAGAGCTGATTGGTCAATTGGTAATTCAGTTATTTAGAGAAAGGCTTTTCTCAGTTGTGATCATTGGCTCTGCGATCGCAGTTTTGATTTATCCCAAGTTTTTACTGAAAGCGATCGCAGTTTTGATCAGTGCGTTCACAGCATGGGTGATCTCACGGCAGTGGATGCGAATTATTCCTTACTTTCAATCCACTAGTTTTGAGCGCACTGAGCCAGTTTTTAATCAAGATATTAGCTTTTATATATTTAATTTGCCCACTTTAGAAGTTGTGGAATTTGGGCTAGTTGGAATTTGTTTGTATGGTTTTATTGCAGTACTTTTAACCTATTTGCTATCGGGCAATAGCCTGAGCGAAGGCAAATTTATAGGGATTTCCCATGATCAACAGCGCCATCTCTACGGACTTGGCGGCGTGCTGATGTTGATAATTGGGTTTAGTTATTGGCTCAATCGTTATGAGCTTTTATACTCGCCACGCGGAGTCTCGTATGGCGCTAGTTATACCGATAATGTGGTGCAGTTGCCAGTCTACACAGGGCTAAGTATTGTCGCTTTGGCGATCGCAATTTACTTGATTTTGCGATCGATTAGATTTCATCGTCAACCTGTGAGCCGCAAACCAGTAGTAGCCGCCCTAGGGCTGTATCTAGTGATGGCGATCGCCCTAGGTGAGGGTTTGCCGATCGCAGTCCAATCTCTAATCGTGCAGCCCAATGAACTTGCCCGTGAGCAGCCCTACATCCAACGCACGATCGCCTCAACCCGTGAAGCCTTTGGACTTGAAAGTATTAATTCTCAAGTTTTTAATCCACAGGGCAAATTAACCGAAAAATCTATTCAAAAAAATGATCTTACGGTTCGGAATATTCGACTTTGGGATAAACAACCACTACTGGCGACCAATCGCCAACTTCAGCAAATCCGTCTGTACTACAGTTTTCCTGATGCGGATATTGATCGCTATACAATCAATGAAGAGGATCGATCTAAATCTCCAGCCAGTCAGCAACAGGTACTCATCGCCGCCAGAGAATTAGACTATACGGCGGTTCCCAAAGAAGCGCAAACTTGGGTCAATCAGCATTTGATTTACACTCACGGCTATGGCTTTACGCTCAGTCCCGTCAACCGTGTTGCCGCAGGCGGTTTGCCTGAATATTTGATTAAAGATATTGGCATTACCGAAGGGACTCCTCTTACAACTTCTAGCGAGGCAGTGCGGACAAGTATCCCAATTGGTCGCCCACGGATTTATTACGGAGAGAATACTAATACCTATGTGATGACTGGCACGAAGGTCAAGGAGCTAGATTATCCTAGCGATAATGACAATGTTTACAACATTTACGATGGAAGAGGGGGTATTTCTCTTGATGCATTTTGGCGGCGGATGCTATTTGCTAAGTATTTGAATGATTGGCGCATGGCAGTAACTCCAGAATTTCTGCCCGAAACTAAGTTGCTATTTCGGCGCAATATTATGCAGAGAATTAAGGCGATCGCACCATTTTTGCGCTATGACCGCGACCCTTATTTAGTGGCGGCAAGTACCAAGTCACAAACTAATGATCCCAGTAGTCTGTATTGGATTGTGGATGCTTACACAACTAGCGATCGCTATCCCTATTCTGATGTTGGTAAAGAAGGAATTAACTACATTCGCAACTCCGTCAAAGTTGTAATTGATGCTTATCACGGTAAGGTTAATTTCTATATTGCTGAACCCAATGATCCAATGATCCGCACATGGTCAAGGATTTTCCCTGATTTATTTAAGCCTCTAAATGCACTGCCCGAATCTTTGCGTCAGCATTTGCGCTATCCCGTCGATTTATTCTCAATTCAATCAGAACGCTTGATGACCTATCACATGACCGATGCTCAAGTGTTCTATAACCGTGAAGATCAATGGCAAATCCCTAATGAAGTCTATGGTGATAAACCACGTCTAGTCGAACCTTATTATTTGATTACGAGTTTGCCTGATGTTCCATTTGAGGAGTTCATTCTGCTTTTGTCATTCACTCCTAAGGAACGCACAAATCTAGTAGCTTGGATGGCAGCGCGATCGGATGGCGAAAACTATGGAAAACTTCTGCTTTATACATTCCCTAAACAAATACTTGTCTATGGTCCCGAACAAATTGAAGCCAGAATCAACCAAGATCCAGTTATTTCTCAACAAATTTCGCTCTGGAATCGTCAAGGCTCCCGAGTGATCCAAGGAAACTTGTTAATTATTCCCATCGAACAATCGCTCTTATATGTAGAACCAATTTATTTAGAATCAACTCAAAATAAGTTGCCGACTCTAGTCCGCGTCATTGTCGCCTACGAAAATCGGATCGTGATGGCGCAAACTTTACAACAAGCGATCACAGCCATCTTTAAGCCAGAGCCAGAAACCACACCGCCGATCATTCGCCCTGTCGAAGTACCGACTTTGCAACCTTAAAAAAATGGGTGTGCGTAGCACACCCATTTTTTAGATTTTTACGCCAGATTTACGGGCGATCCAAATTTCCCAATTGCGGAGAAAACTCGATCGCGCTTTAAATATGGTGGCAATCGATGGCTTGAACACAAGCTCTTCACAAGGAGGCTGTACCAAAATTGTAAATAGACCCAATCGATTACCGACAATCGTGTCTGTAAATAGGCGATCGCCAACCATCGCTACTTGAGAAGCTGGCAATTTCATGGCTTCGAGAACTTGACGGACTACCCGCCGAGAAGGTTTACCTGCGCGACTACGATAGGGGAGATTTAGGCTTTCAGCTACCTTTTGAATACGGCGATCGCTAAAGTTATTACTGGCGAGCCAGATGGGATATTTTGTGCGCATTAGCTCGACCCAAAGACGAATTTCTTCTGATACGTCGGATTCATCATCACCAATTAACGTATTATCCACGTCCAAAACTAGACCGCGTAAACCATGCGTTTCCATCATTTGTGGAGTGATCGCATAAATTGGTGCTGACAAAACTAAGTCAGGAGAAATAAGATGCCAAGGTTTCACAAATATTTTAAAAATGTTAATTAAATAATCAAGAATATCTTACTGCGCTTTGAGCTAGAACAGTTGCGCTTCGCATACCTATTCAGCAATTATGACACTGAACTAACGTGAGTTCGATGAGTTTTAATACTTACAAGCCTTAGGGACTTACAAGAAA
>JAYUSC010000670.1:0-2681 GCA_043755885.1 Pseudanabaena sp.
CTACGACAGTAGCGATCGCCTCACCAATATCACCCACAGCAAAGGTGCGAATACCATTTCTTCCTACGCTCAAACCTATGATGCGGGTAGCAAGATTACGGGTGTAACTGGTAGTGATGGCAGTTCGACCTATACCTATGACAATACTAATCAACTCACAGGTGCGGATTATGATTTTCAATCTGATAAGAGTTATACCTATGACAGTAATGGTAATCGCACTAATTCTGGCTATGTCACGGGTGTAAATAATCGTCTGTTAGAAGACAATAGATATCTCTATGAATATGACATCGTGGGCAATCGAACTAAGCGTACTGATAAGTCTACTGATGAGGTTACGGAATATAGTTGGGATATTAGGGATAGGTTGACTGGTATTGTCGTTAAAGATGTCAATGGAGATGCCATCAAGTCTGCTCAATACAAATATGATGTATATAATCAGCGGATTGCGAAGACGGTTGATGTGGATGGTGCGGGTGCAGCAGTTGCCACAACGGAGCGCTATGTCTATGGTTCTAATCAGAATATTGGTTTAGTGTTTGATGAGTATGGGAATGTCAATCATCGATATCTGTTTGGTGATGGTGTTGACCAGATTGAGGCGGATGAGAGTAATGGCAATGTTCTCTGGGCTTTGAGCGATCATCTTGGCAGTGTCAGGGATGTGGTTGATAATTCGGGTACGGTGCTAAATCATGTTGTCTATGATGCTTTTGGTGGGGTGACGAGTCAGACTAATGCGTCTGTTGTGTTTAGGTATGGCTATACGGCGCGGGAGTTGGATGCTGAGAGTGGATTGCAGTATAACCGTGCTAGATATTTAGATTCGTTTACTGGGAAGTTTATCTCTGAAGATCCGATTAGTTTTCAGGGTGAAGATACGAATCTTTATCGTTATGTGTTTAATTCTCCGATTCGATACAGTGACCCATCAGGTTTATTTTTAGAGGCGGGAGTGAGCGCCGCAGAAGCAGGAGCGAAAGCTATTGGATCGGGATCTGGATTGCTAAGTGGGTTAGCTTTGATTGGGCGTTTTGTAGCTCCAGTAGCTGCATTCGCGACAACCTTCTTCGCATTTACGCAACCTAATGCTGATGACGATTATTTCCCCTCCAATCCTCAAGCATTGAAGAAAGGAGATCGGAGAAATAGTTCTCCATCTAATAAACCACAGACTTCAAATCAATACGGCAATCCATCTGAAATGTGTACTGAAGATGATAAGAAAGGCGAGAATAGAATGAAGGTTCAATTTCAAGATAGCAAGTTTGGCAGGGATGGAACTAAAGAATTAACAAAGTATAACAATCCAATTTTTGGTGTGACATCTGTACAAATGGTCAATGCTATCAAAGAACTTGAGATTCAAAATGATTCACTAGGCATTCCATTTCCAAAAAGAGAAAAAGTGGTATACAAACTTGGAGTTCAATATATGATTGATTATATTAACAAAAGACAGCGTGGAGGTGGCGGAGTTGGATCAGGTGGTGGAACTATTCAGACATATCAATGGGATTCAGGCAATGTAGAGGGAAATCACGCTAATAACAGGAAAGCTTTAGGTAAAAAGGAAGGTAGGTTTAGAATTGATCTTGAAAACAATGTAGGTATTAACTTAAGGACTTAAGGAGAAAATATGCAACCAATAATTGAAGAAATTCTCGAAATGGTGAGTTCAAAAGATGAAAATGTAAGATTCCATTATATTATTTTGATCGAAATTATTGCAGACCTACAATATTCTTGTCGATCTTATGATGAAAGGTTGAAAAATTATGCTGGTCACATCCCAGACGAATGTTTAGCCATATACATTTTTAATGATGAGTGGGGTAAGATTGCCCATTTCTTGAGTAGATTATTTATTGAAGATTATTCTGAAGTAACACATAGAGTCATTTATTGTTTGAAATCACTCGGCGCAGATGCACTGGAACCTTTATTAGATATTTTGATAGAAGCACCTGAAAAATTAAATAGAGAGCCAATGGTTTTCGATAGAGGAATATATGATGTCAGCCAAACACTTTTTGAGGTAATGGTTGAACGTGTATATAGAAGACCAAATCGAACAGCATCGGCATTTTCATACAAACGAACTAAAAGAGAGACAAAAAAAATCCTTAAGTCTAAGAGTCCAGTACCTTTTTTCAAAAGATGGGCAGCGTCAGATGATCCAAACACTGCTAAAGCTGGTCGTTCTTGGCTTAAGCGTTTAAAAGAAGATTATGGAATTGTTAAGTAAGCCCGATCGCATAATCTTGTAGCGTATTAACGAAAGGCATCATGCTATGATTCTCAGTCATGCGAACTGATACGTTATTTTATCAACTCTTCCAATCCTTCCATACCCTACTATTCGAGCTAATCGATCGCCCGATCGCAGAAGCCGAAGGATACAAATTTAGCTCGGTCGAGATCAAAGAAAAAGCATTTCGGTTTGACGGCATCTTCATGCCTACAAGCAAAGACAAACCAATATTTTTAGCCGAAGTCCAATTTCAACCCAAAGAAAATTTTTATTCCGAATTCCTAGCCGAAATCTTCCTGTATCTCAACCAATATCGCCCCACTCAAGATTGGCAAGCCGTAGCCATCTTCGCCAAACACAACAGCGAACCACCACCCGACAAATTCTGCCAAGAACTAATCACCTTGGGGCGAATTAAGCG
>JAYUSC010000671.1:0-2680 GCA_043755885.1 Pseudanabaena sp.
CCGCTTGAGATTGTAGCGATGTTGAATTTCATTAGTGATCCGCCGAACTCGATCGATAATGCTTTGAATCGCTGCAACTTTTGATTGCATGGATTCTAGTACCTGAGTGATATGTTCGATCGTAATCTCGTCGCTGGTTTTACCTTGAGTTTGCGATCGATCTGGGGGTGTTTCCAACAGCCAATGCAGGCTCTTCATGATTGATTCCCCAAGCTCTTCACCCATTAGCCAGATAATAAGTCCGCGCATTTTTATTGCTCCATTTAATTAATGGATAGTGACTTGTCGATAGTTGACAAACCACTACCGCTGGATTCTGTTTGCTATTGCCTAATTCAACGAGCTAGTTCAAAATTACAATTCTTGTCATCACAACTCGTCGGTGTAACGATGCTGTCAACCTTTTTAGCCCGATCGGAACCGTTAAAAGTGATTTGTCCTGTAATACCTTGTGCGCTAAAGTTGGGGCTGGAAATCGTTTGTCGGACACTTTCGCGATCGGTTGCGGTACTTAAAGCTGTTTGCAGTACTTGCATACTGTCGTAAGCGTTGATGATCCGATCGTGAATTTGGGACTTCACGCCCCACCAGTCTGGAGCTTGATTTAATTTGGCAGTATTGATGAACTGGCGATCGGTAGGATGGACGGGGATGCTAATTACTAAGTCCTTCAAGTACATGGGGCTAAACTTGAACAGGTAGGCATCACGGACGATCGAAGCCCCTAAAATTGGCATCTGTCCTTTGTTTTCTCGAATTACAGCAAATACTCGATCTCGTTCGTTTTCCTCTGTATACGCATCGGGGATGATTACGATGGTTTTCGCCCCAGCCGCTCTTGCCTGTGCCAGTTCCTGAGCAGCATCCTCGCGATTGTTGAGCTGAAATTCTTTGACGATGCTACCTGCGGGGATGTTGGCGATGAAGGCTTTGCGGAAGGACTCACTAAACTTCTTGCCAGGAGTGGAATACAAAACAATTTTCTCGCGCTTCTTCGCCCAATGTTGTGCTAGGTGTGTGGCACTGGTGGTTGTGTTATTGGTGGGGCGAAAGAAGTAATTATTAGAATCGCCTTTATTGCTAGTAAGTTCGTCTGTCGTGCTGGTTGCCGAGACAAATACGACCCGCGCCTGATTGTAAATGTCTTTGATACTTACGCTTACGTTACTAGAATAGTGTCCCAAAATCGCGAGTACGTCCTTATGTTTGGTAAGTTCTTCGGCAATCTGCTTTGCGTCGGATGGCTCATTCATGTCGTCTGCGATGGCTACGATCAGCTTGTAGTCGTGGTTAGACTGGTTCCACTCAAATTGGGCTTGGGAGATGCCTTTGATCAGGTTCTCAGCGACGTATGGGGGTGCGCCGTGGATGGGAATGGGGGCAGCGATGGTTTTGACGTTTTGGGGGTGCTCTAGGAAGATGGTGGCATTGTTAAGGGCATACAATGACTCAGGATCGTGATTTTGGTCGAAGTCTTTTTGCAGCAGTTCTTTGGCTTTGATGAAGTCTTTGTTTTTGATAGCGGCGAACCCATCGATCTTGTTGCGGCGGTCTCGACCACTAGCTGCGGGGAAGAGGATTTTTTCCCCACAACTGATTCGATCTAGTGTTTGGGCTGCTTCGCAGATGGGTGTGGCGGTGGTGGAAGATGTTGAGGATGTTGGCTGCCCTGGGAAAATCTTGGTTGCAAAGTACAGCGTAATCCCTGCAATGAGGATGTACACGATTCGAGGTGGCTTCATAATTAAGGTTCTCCAGCGATGTTCTCTGAATACCTCTCTAGGTCGTATTCAGAGATATATGCGTTGGTTCAACCTTGAATTTTGAGATTAGTGCTAAATCTTCCTACACATGGTTTTTATTTTGTAGTGATTGTTGGTTGGTCTTTACTTAATTCAAATTTGCATGTGTTTTCAGCACACTTTAAATGAGTAATTAAAGGCACAAGATATCTATTTCCACTGTCAGAAAAATCAATTGGAGCACTAGACCCATCAGCAATTGGTTTTTTCTCTTTAGATGAAATGTGCAATTTTATTTGCAACTTTTCATTTGTGCCATCACTTTCATTTAAACCATATGCAATTGCTTTAACTGCATCATATGCCATCATGTCTCGCCAAGTTGGTTCAATCTTGAACTGACTATAGAATCTCTTGCGGAATTCTTTTGATGTAGCATTATAACCTGGATGTTTAGGAGTAATAAACATCATCCCATTAAGATTCTCACCGCGCGTTTTACTCAAATTAATAATATCAGTTGATATTAATGAATGGGAACCAAATAGCGACACTTTGCCATTGCCATATTTTTTTACAGCCTGAGTGATTTTCTCGACTGCGTTCAAATCATTTGCTTCATTAAGATGAGTGTAAATTATTAGCCCATCGATCTTATCCTCTTCAATCATCTTCTTGATAATCTCTTCTGCGGGAAAATTATCAGACATAATACATGGAGTTTCTGATACAGATATTTTTTCTGTTTTTGTCAAATAATTTGAAATTAAAGTATTGAATTTTCTACCAGCCTCTGGAGCGTGGCGGCAAATACCTATCTTACTTTTATTAACTTTTTTTATATATCTAGCTAAGTACTGAGCCATTATTTTAGCATCTGGCATCGTTCTGAAGATATATTTATATTGATTGTCCCTGTCACCTAGATTGACAGTGCT
>JAYUSC010000672.1:0-2678 GCA_043755885.1 Pseudanabaena sp.
AAACATTGGACTTTGGACAAAGTTGAAGCCCAAAAGAGATGAAATTCAGACTTAATTGCACTACACTTGTTGCAATGCATCCAATGCTCTACCAGAAGAACAGGCGATCGCAAATAATCTGGGAATAGACTATATCAACATCCCCGTAGTTTGGGATAGTCCGACGATGGTAGACTTTACGCAGTTTTGTGATGTGATGGAAGCACACAAAGATCAACCAATTTTTGTCCATTGTGCGATGAATATGCGGGTATCTGCTTTTATGTATCTCTATCCTCACTTGAAGTTGGAAGTCCCTGCATCTGAGGCTCGTGCGACCATGACAACCATCTGGGAACCCAACGCTACTTGGCAGCAATTCATCGAAACTGCGATCGCATCTAATTAACTATTATCTAAAAATCATGGAAACTAAACCACCGCTGCCACCATTTACGCTAGAAACTGCCAAAGCAAAAGTACAAGCTGCGGAAAATGCTTGGAATACTCGCGATCCCGATCCCGTGGCTCTTGCCTATACTGAAGACTCTGAATGGCGCAATCGTCATGAATTTGTGAATGGACGCGATGAGATCCGAGAGTTTCTCAAACGTAAATGGGCGAAAGAACTAGACTATCGATTGAGAAAAGAACTTTGGTGCTTTATGGACAATCGGATCGCAGTGAGATTTGAGTATGAATATCATGATAAGGCTGGAGATTGGTATCGCGCCTATGGCAATGAAAATTGGGAGTTTGCCGAAAATGGTTTGATGATGCGACGCTTTGCTAGCATTAATGATCTTGCGATCGCAGAATGCGATCGCAAGTTTAACTGGGAACGTTAAATAAAACCAAAAAAGCCGCGCACAGCGCGGCTCTTTTGGTTTAAGGATTAGGTGGACACCAAAATAGATTTTGACTAGAAACTCCCAGAGATTCGAGAATCTCCTTCATGGTTTTAGTACATTCCAGCCAATAGTCTTGGCTGTCATACATCCAGTCGGGACTGAAGTGGAGATCGTAATGCAGTAGATTTGGGATATTTGCAAACTCGTCAGATGTTTGCTGGGAAATAAGTAGCACTCGGAATGGCTTGCCCTTGCATTTAATCGTCAGCTTGTCGATCAGATCGAGTACATAATCGCGCTTAGTTACACCAGTACGCACAAATAAGACTTGATCGCAATGTTCGAGCGTGTACAAAAATCTCTTTGCCCTCGCCGAATAGCGAACTTGCATTCTTTCATGAATCGGCTGCATATCATTGGCAGGATCGTCTGTATCTTCGACTTCATGCCCAAAGGAAAGCCCAGACCATTTAGAGTGATAGATGCGGTTATCAGTAGGGTTATATTGGAGGTATGCAGGATTCCATAGATCTTTAAAATCATTGACCACCATATCAGTTACGTCACCGAGATTAGTGGAACGTGCTAAATCAAAGGGGAATGCTGGCCCATCATATTCCATTTTATACAGGAGCATTCTCGCGGCACAGCGATCGCCTAATGGCAAAATCGCAATCCGATTAATTTCTGATAGCTTGCACTTGTATTTGAGCAGCATTGTCGATTTGACTGGAGCTTTAACACGGCTCTCTAAGCCTTTCTCGCCGATCATCATCGTCCGAAATGGAGCGTCGGGATGGGCGGGATCGTGATAAACTCCCGCAGGCATGGCGGCTAGAGCTGTGCGAATTTCTTTCCACATCGGATGGATGTTATATGCTTCGTCAGATTCATTGATGATGCGGATCGTGCGATCTCCTTCTTTGAGAATCCCTAAATGTCCGTCATAGTAAAGGATTTGTGCATTTTGGGGCGCAAAAAACTTGAGGGCTGAGCAATATTGCAGATCGACACCAATCGGAATTTTAACCGTATTCTCAATGGAGCCATTAAACCCAATCGAAAGTAAGGGAACTGAGCCTAACTCATCATTTTTAGCAATATATGATGTACCAAAAGTTAAATCAGCTTTACGCTTCAGAGCTTCTTGCAATTCCTTCCAAGTGGGCGTGATGTTGTAAGCATATTCAGAATTATTAATAATTCGCAAAGTTTGAGATTCGGGGTTGGCAAACACTTTAAATCCATGTTTATCTTCATAAATAGAAACTTCGATGCTGCTGCATTGCGATCGCAATTTTTGATATTGCGATCGCATAGCCCGATCAATCTCAAAAATGTCAAGGTTGATCGCCTCAAGCATTAGTTGATGCCCTGCGGTATTAGGATGCGCGACATCCAGCGATAGATCAGATTTCCAGCCTCCGTAGCCATCATCTAGAACATCAAGCCAATTGAGAATGGGAACGCCCCACCGCAACATCCGATCGTGGGTATCCCGCAAAAGCCAGTTATGTTCAGGATTGTAATCTCCATGAGGATATAGTCCACCAATTACAGGGATTGCGCCCAAATCTTGAGTCATTTTAATTATTTGCTGTAATCCGCTTTCGTAGCGGCGTTGGACGGCGCGGCGATCGTGGGGGCGACAGTAAGCTAAACCCTCGTTTCCTAAAGATAGCGAAATAATTACTAGATCTGGCTTCTCAGGTACAACTACAGCAGCGAAGCGCTCAATTGTGCTGCTAACATTCAGTCCTTTCGCGTAAAGAGGATGAGTAAAAGTACTTAGTTTAAACTCATAGAGAAATAAAACAAAGGCTGAGCGATGAGTCCCCAGATCAAAAT